>JBDTVD010000048.1:0-15658 GCA_040007375.1 Bacteroidota bacterium
TTTTCAACCGTAAAACCGAGGGATTAGTGGCTAGTGACTAGTGGCTAGTGATTAGTGATTGATGACTAGTGACTTTGTCTATTTATAATTTAGGGGTATGATGAAAATAATTTTTAATTTTTCAAAATCTCCTTTTTTAAACCATAAAACCAAGGGATTTGTGTTAGTGTCTATTGCCTGGTGATTAGTGATTAGTGATCTAAATTGTAGTATGAAGAAAATAATTTTTAATTTTTAATTTAGAATTTTAAATTTTTCAAAATCCCCATTTTTCACCAGTATTGGTGATTGACTTACAAGGCAGGAGTTTTCAAATTTGTGATAATCCATTTTACTGAATTAATAGTACTTATTGATCAACCAGATTTCACTTATATTAAACAAATCCACCTATGAAAATCAACCTCAAAAAGCCATTTACTATTCCCGTGAAATCCTGTCTTCTTACACTTGCATTTTGCGTTGTAATAACCATGGTTGCAAATGCACAACTGTTTACACGCACCACATTTAATGCAGCTTATGCTCCTATCACAACCGGTAGTGGAGCAACTGTTTCAACAGCAATTGGTGATAATGGAAATCAGGCAGGAATAAATCTTGGCTTTACATTTAATTATGCAGGAATCAACTACACAACTTTCGGATTAAACACCAATGGTTTGTTGTGGTTTGATGCAGCAACACCTTCAGTTACGGATGGAAGTAGTAACGACAGACTTCATAGAACTCTTGGAAGTAATCAAAGCATTGCAGTCTGGTGGAATGATTTATCAGATGATGCTTCATCAGATATTTTATATCAATTGCAGGGCTCTGCAGGTAACAGGAAGTTTACTGTGCAATACACCAACTATCCGTATTATTCCGGAACAACTTCGGTACGTTTAAATTGCCAGGTAATTTTTTATGAAGGCACCAATGTAATTGAATTTAGATATGGCTCATTAAATGTAACCGGTGCCACAGGTACTACTTTGGGTGCTACAATTGGAATTGAGTATGGTGCAGGTGGTACCAATAACTATATTGATGCAGTTACAGGCTCTAAAACCTTAGGAAATCGTTTACTTAGCCCGCTTGTTTCATGGCCTGCATATAACTTTCGTTTTACACCTGGCGCACCTACACCCATTGCAGGAGGAACCTATAATGTTGGAGTTGGTCAAACCTATAACAGCCTTACGCAAGCTGTTGCTGATTTAAACCACAGAGGAATTTCAGGTCCGGTAACACTTAATTTAACAGATGCACAATACGATACATCAGCCGCAAACGGAAGAAATATTTTCCCAATTCTTGTTGGCGAAATAACCGGGCTAAGCGCGGTAAACACGTTAACCATTTCCAAAATTGGTGCTCCGGCAACAATTGCATATAGAGGTTCACCTGTAGCGCAAAGTGCAATTGCAAATGCTAACAGTCCTTCGGCAATTCAGGGCTCACAAGAACCAATATTGGGCGTTTGTGCATCCTACACAACTATCAGCAATATTAATCTTGTTTCGCATGGACCACTACCTCATCTTGTTGATGTGGGATTATTGGTTTTTGGAGATAATTTAGGTACACAAAATAGTTTGTTCGATAAAATTACTGTTGACCTTGATCGTGGCAATGCAACATCAATAGGTATTGTTACATTAAATACCAGTGTTAGTGCGGCTTTGAACGGCACGAACTCCTTTAACACCTATCGCGATATTACCATTCGCGATTGTTACGCAGGTATTTACCTGGGAGGAGTTGGCACAGCCACTCAACCACATGATGTAGGCAATCAAATTATTTCTTCCTCCTGCACCACATTTAATTCAATTGGTGACCCGGCAGTGCCAAATGATATGGGCGGACTAAATTCCGGTAATGCTGTATACGGAGTATGGATGCAGGCGCAGCAAAACTTTATTTTGAGAAATACCATTATCAGAAATTTAAATGTGATTTATTATGCTACTAGTATTGATGGAATAGTAGTTGCTTCTGCAAAAGGCAACTGTGAAATAAGCAATAATGTTGTTCGAACTATTACACGAAATGTTACTTTTTCTGACGCTCCCAACCTTTCAGGAATGCGAATTTCACATTACGCAACGGCAACTAATGTCAAAATTTTTAATAATAGTATTTCTGAAATACTTTCTACCTACACAGGTGCATCCACTGCTGCATACCTAGCTAAAGGAATTTCTTTTGAACCGGGAGGATCTCTCACTACTACCTATGAACTTTGGAACAACAGCATAAGCATTGATGGCAGCACTTATCCAAATGGTTCCACCACTTGCATGGAAATACTTCAGGGAACTTTGGATACATATATAATAAAAAATAATGTGTTTGCCAATTTCACTGCTGCTCAAACAGGTGTGGCAAGTCATTATTGTATTACAACTAATCAGACCAATCGCATTGGCTCAACCGCCACATCATCCAATTACAATGATTTATATATAGCAAACGACCAGGGAGTTTCGGGTCATGTTGGCTTAGGTTCTACTACAAAATATTCTACTCTCAATGCATGGCAAAACGGAATGAGTTTTCACGCAGGCATGGATGCAAATTCCAACTCAGCAAATCCATTCTTTGTAAATAACAATAGCGATCTGCACGGAACAGCAGCATCCGTTGCAATTAACGGAACAGGAACCACACCTCCGGGATTTGCAGGAATTGATTTTGATTGCGAACCACGAAACACACCACACGATAAAGGATTTGACGATTTTACAATTAATGTTATTAAACTCAATCTTGGTTTTTTTGTGGAAGGATATTATTTAAGCAGTGGACTAATGAATTCCGTACTGGCAAACAATGGTGAAGATGTACATCCTGATATTGCAGACACGATTACTGTTGAATTAAGAAGTACCACTACTCCATTCTCCCTCATACAAAGCAACAGAGTTCTGCTTAAAACAGATGGCAGAGCTATCGTATATTTTCCATTGGCAATTAATGGTGGCAGTTATTATATATCTGTAAAAAGCAGAAATGGTTTGGAAACATGGAGTAAAAATCCCGTTTTGTTTTCTGCCATTACCAACTTCGATTTCAGAACACCGTGACAAATTAACTCACCACTATAATTTTTCCTGTACAGGCATTTGATCAATATGATTCAGGTGCCTGTTTATTTTTTAAGCATTACAATTCGTTGCAAAGGCATTCTCTCCTTTTTAACTGGAATTCTCCAGTTGATTATACAATAAATCCATTCAGGATTGGTTTTATTATTTTCATCTGTTACTTTTACAATAAATGCATTCCCGATTTTTTTAAAAAAATAAGCTTGAACTCAAACCACCCATACCATATGAAAATCTTTCTGTTAGTGATGGTCACTACCAGCTTCTATATACCAGTTGCTGATGCGCAAACAGAATCTGAAGAGGAGAAGAATAAAATTCCATACTATCATTGTCAACTTGGGTTTGGATCTGCATTAACTTTTTGTAAAGATGATCGTGGTGGTGCATCACTAATGACAGATCCTGGATTTAAATCAGAAACTAAAGAACTGATTCCAGGTTTCTTTCTTGCGTATCGGTTCAACAGAAAATTATCGTTGCATATTTCTTATGAAGGGTTCTGGAAAATTACACGTGCAGGAGCTTATTCAGGATCTTACTATGACAATGGAACATCTCCTGGAGATTGGAGCGGAGGAATTCTTCTCGGTATTTTCCAGGGGTTCGGAATCAGTATTCCTCCAGAAGCTCCTCATGCAGCCGGATGGTATCCTGTAACGGATGAGATGAGCTGGGAAACATGGGGTGATGTATTGAGTGCACGTATTGGATATACTTTTATTGAAAATAAATATATAAGAGTTTCTGCTAACACTGGCCCTTGCCTTGTTCTTACAACAGAGTCGGTATATATTCATCCAACCAAAGTATATACTATTAATAATTCCGATCAAATAATTGCACAGCAGAGTGAAACATTTCAAAATTTATCGCAAGGACTTGATGCTTATGCAGGACTTCAGGTAGAGTTAAAGTTATTGCACAGATTTTCTTTTTTGATTTACAGCAATGGTGGATTACCAATAATAAATCCCTCTTCTCCTGAGCAATCTGCAGAACTTTATACACCGCAGGGAAACAAATATCTTACATCCGGATCACATCATATCAGGTCATCTTTTGTGAATGCAGGAGCTGGAATTGTATATAATTTTGTATCGGCAAAATAATTTTTTATGTCAACTATAAAATATGTAACACTTCTATTTTTTATTCTCTTTTTAAAACAGGAAACAGTTGGCCAATCTAATCTAAAATTAAAAATTACACCACTAACAGATAATTTTTATATATATACAACTTACAATGATTATAAAGGTACATTAGTTCCTGCCAATGGTCTTTACCTGGTAACAGCTAATGGAGTGGTAATGATAGACACTCCCTGGGACACCACACAGTTTGAACCATTGCTCGACAGTATAAAAACAAGACATCATCAAAATATAATTATGTGCATTGCTACACATTCGCATGAAGACAGAACAGGCGGACTTGAATACTACAGGAAACAAGGTATTAAAACATATACCACAGTTCAGACGGATGAAATCAGTAAAGCAAGCAATAAGAAGAGAGCAGAATTTTTAATTTTAAATGATACTCTATATACAATCGGAGGTTATTCTTTTCAGACTTATTATGGAGGAGCAGGACATGCACCAGATAATATTGTGATCTGGTTTGATAAGGATAAAATTCTATATGGTGGATGTTTAATAAAAAGTGTAGAAGCTAATGATCTGGGTAACCTTGGAGATGCAGATGTACATCAGTGGCCGGCAACTATTAAAAATATTCAGAAGAAATTTGTAAAGCCCGAATATATAATTCCAGGGCATGGTGACTGGACCAGTAAAAAGTCGATAGCGCATACTTTACACCTCCTAAAAGAGCATCTGGCAAAATAATAATGAATACCGTTTTCAAAGTATATATAATAAGTTTATGGATTTTAACAATAGAAGCTTCTGCACAAACAAGAATAAGTTCGCAAAAGAAAACGCCCTACCTGAATGATAAATGTAAATGCCTGGATCCTGAACTATTGAAAGGCTCTTGGGAAGCAACCAATTCCAACGGGCATAAGATAGAATTTGCTTTTTACAACAAAACTTTTTACCTGAAAAATAGTTACGATTCAATTGCACATCAGTTCACTTCCTACGAATTTTTTCCACTTGATTCTCTTTCCTATGTTTCCAATGAAGGTGTAATTATAAAATGGCCACCAGATAATTGCAGAGTCAACATAACAACAACTGATTCCATTGAAGTGGTGTATAGGCTTTTTGAAAGGGAAGAATTCCTCATAAAATACAAACGCATAAAACCTTCTGAATAAAAAACAAGTTGACTATAATCACAACAAAAAGCATTAAATTTAATCGATGAATTGATTGTATCTTTAGTTCCTGTACTGCCTGGTAAAGGAACCCGGTTATTTAAAGACGGTCGCCCTGAACAATTGTTAAATCACATCTCAACAAAACAATTTGAAACTGGCCTTACACAACTTCATTATAGAGTAGTTAGTAATTAGTAAAATTTTAAAACATAAACAATGTACATTAAAAACATAGTCTTATTGCTGTTTATTTTATTTACTCTTCCGAATGTGAGCATGTGCCAGGTAAAAAGTACAAGCTCTGGTGATGTTACTTTTTGTGGTAAACCCGGGGAAAGCGGACCAACAGGCGGAAATTACACTATCCAGGAATTAACTGATTGTGATTTTACAATTACACCTCTTGATACTAATTTTAAAATTGCAGAATTTCAACTTAGTATTTATGGGAAAGATGCATTATTTGTTCCTATCGAAATAAAAATTAAAGGCAATAAAATTCCGGATGAATACAGAGCTAAAATTCTTAAAGAAGCAAAAAATGTTTTCCTTGAATATATTAAAGCAACAGCTTCTGATGGAACAATAAGATTAATGAAACCGGTTGGAGTAAGGATACAGTAGAATAGAATTGCTGCGCCGCAATCATTCAACTTTATATTAAACTCAAGGAAACATTTGCTCCATATTAAATTTTAAGAACAATGAAAAAACATTCAGATCGTCAAAATATTTTCATCTCAGGATTTCTTATTTTGATGACTTGTTTGACTTCTCTCTCAAAAGCACAGGCACCTAATCCAGCATTGATAGGTTATTTTCAAAATTGGCAGGATCTAAACGCACCCTATGTTCCACTTGACCAGGTTGATTCACGTTATAACATAATTGATATTGCGTTTGCCATTCCACATGCAGGAACAGATTATAAAATGGAATTTGTCCCCGACCAGGTTTCACAGGCAACCTTCATTTCACAGATACAAACCTTACAGGGACAAGGAAGAAAAATAATTATCAGCATTGGCGGTGCAACTGCTCCAATTTCTTTAGACAATATTGCAGAGCGTGACACTTTCATTACCACTATAACAACCATTATAAACACATACGGTTTCGACGGCATTGATATCGACTTTGAAGGCAGTTCACTTTCAGTAAGCGGTGGAACAATTTCTGCTCCTGCTGATCAACCGATAATCAATCTCATTGATGCTATTAAACAAATAATGGCAAATTTTTATGCAACAAATAATCATCGTATGATTTTAACAATGGCTCCTGAAACTGCTTTTGTGCAAGGAGGTCAATCTGCATATGGAGGCATCTGGGGTGCATACTTACCTGTAATTAATGCACTAAGAGATTCACTTGAAATTTTACATGTGCAACTTTACAACAGTGGTTCCATGTTTGGAATTGACGGAAACATTTACACTCCCGGTACGGCCGATTTTATTGTTGCAATGTGTGAGGCAGTCATACAAGGATTTAATACAACTGGTGGAATGTTTGCAGGTTTACCAGCTAGTAAAGTTGCATTAGGACTTCCTGCATGTTCAATGGCAGCAGGAGGAGGATTTACAGATACAGCAACAGTAAAAGCAGCAATTAATTATTTGCGCAATAACGGACCTCAACCCGGCTCCTACACTCTATTGAATGCAAGTGGATATCCGGATTTCAGAGGAATGATGACATGGAGTATTAATTGGGATGCAGTTGCAACTTGTGGAAGTGTTTATGAATATTCACAAAACTTTCAAAACATTTTTGGTACAGCAACATCCATAACAACTGATGATAATACTGGAAAATTATTATCTGTTTTTCCCAATCCAGCAAATGACTTTTTAGATATTTCTATTTCGAATCATTTAAACACACCCACAACTATTCGAATTTACAATATGCTTGGAGAAATTATATATTCAAAAACTGTTACCAATGAAAACCAAACCATAAACATTTCAGATTTTCCAAAAGGAGTTTATTGTTTAGTCTTTAATAATTACAGACAACAAATAATTAAACAATAACAGTTTCCTGTTGAGAACAGCACGAACGGTTAAACAAATTAATGGCGAATATCGCAGACGTTAAGGTGATGAACTTTGTGCTTCAAATGTAAATTTGTTGCAGATGAAAAATTCGTGCTTCTAAACAGGTACACTACCCTACTTGAAATATTACCTGTAACACAAATAAGAAATTAACTCCATGCTAAGAAAACACAATATAGGTATTGCCAGGTTTTCATTTGTTGTAATATTTATACAATTTGTAATGTTCATCCAATTTACAATTCCAGCTTTTAGTCAGATAACCAGTGATACTTTGCAATTTACTAAGGAACAATTGAGGGAAGATTTTTTGTTTTTGCGAAATAAAATGGAAACTAAGAATGTGAATTTGTATTTATATAATTCAAAGAAAACAGTAGATAGTATTTTTAATGCATTATATAATGACATTGATAAACCAATGACAGCATCTCAATTTAACAGGTGCATTTCATCAATCCAGCCTGTTATAAAGGACGGTCATAATAATTTACTGCCCGGAAAAGACCTGCAGAATTATTACGCTGAAAACGCTTTTTATTTTCCGCTGGACTTTATAGTATCTTACAATAAATTATATGTTACTCAAAACTTCTCCGATGACAAGTCCATTCAAATTGGCGATGAAATCACATCAATAAATGGTGAAACCGCAATAACTATTTTCAATAAATTGGTTTCTCTTCAAGTGAGAGATGGAGATAATTTACTTTACCCGGAATATCTTTCGGAATTCTATTTCAGGTCATTTTATGGATTCTATTTTGGTTTTCCAAAGGAGCATCAATTAGAATTAACAAAAGCCAACGGAGCGATGGTAAGCATTACTTTACATGGGTTGAAACTAAATGTAATTCAAGATAGAAGAAAATTAATAAGCACACCCAGATATGATGAAACACATTTTACCAAAGGAATAAGCTGGGATATTAAAAATGAAAATAAATATGCAATCTTAAATATCAGAACCTGGAGTAATGATTTATTAAAATTAAAATACCATCAAAAATTTAAATCTGAGCTGCAGAAATTCATTGAAGAACTTAAGCAGAATCCTCCTCAAAACTTAATTATCGATTTAAGAGGAAATCAAGGTGGAGATGGACTTAATGGAATTTTATTACTGCAACATTTATTAAATAAACCATTCAACTATTTCACAAGCGTAAAAGCCTATAATAAGAAAATGGAAACTATAGATGTAGCTAGATTATTAACAAAAACATATAAGCCGAAAAATTATGTTTATACCGGAAATGTTTATGTACTTACAAATGCAGGTAGCTTTTCCAATTCAGCAATTTTTGCAAAACTCATTCAACATTACAACAGAGGAAAAATTGCAGGATCAGAAACCGGTGGCGATGGTATACTGCTGTCTGGTGGTGCAGGTTATTATGTAGCACCAAATACAAAATTAAATTTATTGAAAGTAACCAACCAAATGATCACAACTGTTGAAACCGAAAATACGGGAAGAGGTGTAAAACCTGATATAGAAATTAATCCATCCTTAAGCGATATTTTAGAAAATAATGATGTAGTTCTGGAACAACTAATTAAAATAATTTCTATTGAAAAGCAATTACACTAAAATTACGCCTGTGTATTTTTTTCCGGCTAGTGCAATTTTCACTCTTACTTCTTTAGATTTCTATTTTTTATTTTACTTTTCTTTGTAAATATATATGCCCACCAAATCAATACTATTTGCAAAGGCAATCTGACTATTGATATCCACAACTTAGGATTAGCTTCCTCCCAATAATTCAACATCATTTGAATATTAGCAGGGAAAACAGCGATCAATAATAAAATAATACTCCATGCAGCCAAACTTCTTGTTGAAGAAAATAAAAGTAACAAGCCAAATAAGATCTCACAAACACCACTCATTACAACTAACTCATTATGCCAGGGAAGCCAGTGAGGCATTATCATTAAGTAAAATTCCGGGTGCCAAAAATGATTTATTCCTGCGACGACATAAAATACCGACATTACATATAGTGAAAGTCTCTTCATGCTATTAATACATCTATATAAGTTGCGAGTGTGACGCTTATTTAATTTTACTCAGTTTTTTTTCACGAACTGACTTTAACAGAAATCCTGATGGTACAGTACTCCATAATGTTTTTGTTAACATCTGAACAATTCTACTCAAAACATTTGACAATTCTTAACAGATGTATATAATATTTCCACCTGCAATAAAAGAGATTTCTGTTTGCAGGTGGAAAATACATTTAAACCGAAGGAAAACTGTAGTGCTTATTCAATTACTATTTTCTTAATTGCTATACCATGTTTATAATTTACCTTTAAAAAATACATACCAGCTTTTATTGATTGACTATTAAAATGTATGGTATGATTTCCTTCAGCAAAATTCTCATCAGCAATTGATTTTATAACTCTTCCACTCATGTCAGTAAGCTCAATTACAATTGCAGATGCTTCTTTTAAACTAAAATCAAGAGTAGCATCCTGCGAAACTGGATTTGGGAAAATATCAATTTTTACATCACTTGTAATGTGCGCTGAAACTCCACTTGTTATAACACCACCATTGGTTTTCACAATCCAATAATCATTTATTCCTTTGCTTATTTGTGATTTATCACCTCCAATACCAGAAGATGAATACCCTCCTAATATATATCCTCCATCAGTGGTTTGTTTAATTGCATATAAAAAATCAAAATCACTTCCGCCAAAGTCAGCATCCCATTGTAATATACCATTGAAATCAGTTTTCACCAGCCAGTAATCGGTGCCTCCCTGTGTAGGTTGTGTTTTATCACCGCTCACCACTGAACTGGAGTATCCACCTAATATATATCCGCCATCAATGGTCTGCTGTAAAGAATATAAATATTCATTGGTGCTGCCTCCAAAATCTTTATCCCATTGTTTGATTCCATTAGAGTCAGTTTTTATAATCCAATAATCATTATCACCATTGCTGGGTTGTGATTTATCACCCGTTATGCCCGACCATGACCAACCTCCCAATATATATCCTGCATCATTGGTTTGTTGCAGTTGCGTTAGCCAGTCTTCATCCAGTCCGCCAAAGTCAGCATCCCATTGCTTGATGCCATTAGAATCTGTTTTTACAATCCAATAATCAAAGGTGCCTTTGTTGGGTTGTGTTTTATTACCGCTTACATCAGAAAGTGAGTAACCACCCATTATAAAACCTTTGTCTGCTGTTTGTTTTATACTGTTTAACTCTTCAGATTGTGCTCCTCCAAATCGCGAATCCCATTGCATTACACCATTAGCATCTGTCTTTACAATCCAGTAATCTTTACCACCGAAACGGTTATGTGTCTGATCACCGTTAACAGCAGATATCGAATATCCACCCAATATATATCCTCCATCGCTAGTTTGTTGAAGTGAATGTAATTCGTCAAGACTATCACCTCCAAAACGTGCATCCCATTGCTTTATTCCACTTGAATCTGTTTTTACAATCCAGTAATCACTGACTCCACGACCTGCCTGCGTTTTATCTCCACCAATGTCAGAAAAGGAAATGCCTCCCAATATATATCCACCATCCGTTGTTTGTTGAAGAGCAGTTAATTGATCTACACTGGTACCACCGAAACGTGCATCCCATTGTTTCACTCCATTTGAATCAGTTTTTACTATCCAGTAATCAGAGCTTCCCCGGCTTGCCTGCGTTTTATCACCACTGATGTCTGATTCGGAGTATCCACCAGCTATATATCCACCATCACTTGTTTGTTGGATACCATATAATTGTTCATTATCCGCAGCACCCAAATCAACATCCCACTGCTTGATGGCACCCTGCGGAAAAACATAGTAGAAATTGATGAGGAGGATACTCATAGTAAGAATAATTTTTTTCATTTTAATATTGTTTGGTTTGAAATTATTTAGTTATTAATTTAAAAAGGAAGGTGCTTAATTTTTTAATGTAATTTAATGCATACATTTTATATATACATTTAATCAAGATCGCAAAGGTAAGTGCATTAGTTAGTTATTGCATTTTTGTTTGCTGAACAGGCACAATTGATGGATGAGCCGGAAATTTCACAAAACTTCAGGAATACAATCCTTTTTCTCACTTGTATCCTATAAAGTGCTCACAATGCTTTTCAGAGATGGAATTTAACACAGGTTTTACAGCTATATTTGCTAGTTGTGAAACATGCTCAACACATTGCAACTATAAAAAGTAATGAGTGAGTATTGTAAAGCAGACAACCCACACATAATAATCAACCGGTAACTTATTAATTATGGCAAAAAATAAGACAACAGAAACAGCCATTAGTGTAACTGATTTTATTAACTCCTACGTAGATAACGAACAAAAAAAAGCTGATAGTTTCCGGCTAATTGAGTTAATGAGTGAATGGGCAGGGTTTGAACCAAAAATGTGGGGACCAACAATTATCGGATTTGGAAGTTATCATTATAAATATGCAAGCGGACATGAAGGAGATTCACCTCTCATTGGGTTTTCTCCACGCAAAGCAGAATTTTCATTATATGTATTCTCTCCGACAGAAGAAAATAAACATCTGTTAAACGATTTCGGAAAATACAAAATGGGAAAAGCCTGTATCTATATAAAAAAACTTTCGGACATAAATATTTTGAGTTTGGAAAAACTTTGCAAAACATCAATTGCATACCTAAACGAACACCACGAATGTGCCTGCAGAGAGAAATAGGATAAGTCATAATTACAGGAATGCTTTTTTGAAGTAATAATAGTTAGTAAAAAACGTGTAGTTGTCTCTTATAATACAGCAGCGAAATAATCAATGAAAGACACTCTGAAATTTTTACTTTGCGTTTTAGCAGGGACACTTTGTTTAATGCTTGACGCTTTCTATAATGGATTTCCCATAGTTTATTCAGATACTTCCACATACATTGCTTCCGGATTTGAATTTGAAACTCCATTTGACAGACCCATTACTTATGGACTTTTTTTGCGGATTTTCAGTTTAAACGGACTCTCGTTATGGTTTGTAATTTTCTTTCAGGCACTTATTCTCTCGTATCTTATTTTTTTACTCATCAGAGTAATTACAGACGAAAAATCATTTCTAAAATTTGGACTGCTGACAATTATCTTTTTATCAATGTTCACTGGTTTGTCGTGGACGGTAAGCCAACTAATGCCGGATATTTTTACTTCCATTGGCTTACTCTGTGCAACACTGATTTTGTTCGGCAATTTTAAACGTGCTATACTGATATTGCTGCATGTATTATTTTTCCTTTCGGTTGCAATGCACCTGTCACATGTTTTATTGTTTAGTGTACTGCTTATTGCAATATTCTTTTTTAGAAATTATATTTTACCAAAGCACGACTTTCCCAAAAGAAATTTCAATATTTCCATGTTGTTTCTTTTGACAATTTTTTCTATCACAACAATGGGATCAGCAATGTCAAAATCAAAACATGTTTTTTTTATAGGTGCAATGGTTGAGCATGGCATTGTAAAAAAATATCTTTACGATAACTGCGACACCAAACAATACAAACTCTGCGCATACAAGGATTCATTACCTGACAGAGCATATAAATTTGTGTGGGATGAAAAAAGCCCGTTCTACAAAATTGGCGGTTGGAAGGAAACCAGGAGTGAGTTCAATGAAATAATTTATGGAACCCTTACACAACCCAAATATATCTGGTTGCACATTAAAGAATCATTCAAAGCAACTTTAAGCCAACTAACACAATTTAAAATCGGAGACGGAAACGGAAGTTTTCTTAAAGGGACACTTCTATTTGAAAGGATTTCAAAATATTTTTCCCGTGACCTGACTTCTTATTCTGCTTCAAAACAAAATCAATCACAACTTAACCTTTTAAATTATTTTAATTTACTTTTTTCAATTATAATAATTTTAAGTTTGCTTCTCTTCCTGTTTTTTCGTCTGAAATTTAAAAACGTCTTCAATGGGCAATTAAAAAGTACTACCATTTTATTTTTCATTGGTGTTTTATTTAATGCCTGGGACTGCGGAACGTTTGCTAACGCCATTGACCGATTGGGATGTAAAATGATCTGGCTGATTTCTTTCACGACAATAATTACCCTATTGAAAATCCTGTACAGCAGACGGCGTAATCTGCAAACCTAAACAACATCTCAAAGCATTAAATTAGTCTTTAACAATGTATTCAAATAATTTCAACATTCCAGGTTTAACGAATGAGCAGGTAATTCTTGCGAGGGAAAAATCCGGACAGAACATATTAAATTATAAACAGGAAAACAGTGTTTTAGATGCAATAAAGAATCTGGCCAAAGAGCCGATGATCATTTTATTATTAGTTGCTTCGTTGATTTATTTTGTAAGCGGAAAAACAGGAGATGGAATTTTTCTTTCATCTGCCATTATTATTGTTTCTGCAATTTCTTTATTTCAGGATTCAAGAAGCCGTAATGCATTGCAAAAACTAAAAACCCTGACGCAACCGAATTGCAAAGTAATCAGAAATGGTAAAACAGAAGAAATAAAAAGTGAAGACTTAGTAGTTGGAGATAATTTAATTGTAGAAGAAGGAACACTAATTACCGCCGATGGAATTATTATTCATTCCAATGATTTTTCGGTAAATGAATCTATTCTTACAGGAGAATCGTTTGCTGTTTTTAAAGACAAATCAACAGAAGATAATTTTATCTTTAAAGGAACAACTGTTGCAAGCGGTTTAGCTATTGTTACCATTACACACATTGGTAATGAAACTAAATTAGGAAAAATTGGCAAAAGTCTTGAAAGCATTAAAGAAGAAAAAACGCCATTAGAATTACAGATAAACAATTTTGTAAAAAAGTTAGTCATTGCAGGCGCTTTTGTTTTCGTAATAGTTTGGGCTATCAATTATTTTCGTTCGTACCATTTACTGGATAGTTTACTCAAAGCACTCACTTTAGCTATGAGTATATTACCCGAAGAAATACCAATGGCATTTACCACGTTTATGGCAATTGGTGCATGGCGATTAATGAAAATGGGGATTGTGGTAAAACAAATGAAAACAGTGGAAACATTAGGATCCGCAACAGTTATCTGCACAGATAAAACAGGAACTATCACTGAAAATAAAATGACTTTGGCAAAAATATTTTCGCTGACTTCAAAAATAATAATTAATCCTGGTGAAGCAAATGATGATGAAAAAGAATTGATAAAAACAGCCATGTGGGCCAGTGAACCTATTCCCTTCGACCCCATGGAAATAGCATTGCATAGTGCATACACTGATTTGCATACAGACGATGAACGACTGAATTTTAAATTAATTCACGAATATCCATTGAGTGGAAAGCCACCAATGATGACGCATATTTTTAAAAATAATTCAGGTGATACAATTATAGCAGCTAAAGGTGCACCTGAAGCATTGATAAATATTTCCAGTTTGTCGAAAGAAGAAATACAGCAAATTGAAAAAGCCATACAAACTATAACCAATGAAGGATTTAGAGTATTGGGTGTTGGTGAAAGTCATTTTGCAGGAAATAATTACCCTAAAACACAACAGGAATTTCAATTTAAGTTTAAAGGAATTGTAGCATTTTATGATCCACCAAAAAAGAATATTGAAAACGTTTTAAATCAGTTTTACAAAGCAGGTATTGCAGTAAAAATAATTACAGGCGACAATTCTGAAACAACCACAGCCATTGCAAAACAAATTGCTTTTAAAGGTTTTGAAAATAGTTTGACAGGAGATGACCTGATGAAATTATCAGATTTAGAATTAAAGGAAAAAGTGTTGCAGACAAATATTTATACAAGAATGTTTCCTGAAGCAAAACTAAGAATAATCACTGCCTTGAAGGAGCAAAATCAAATTGTGGCAATGACAGGTGATGGTGTAAATGACGGACCAGCATTGAAGGCAGCACATATCGGCATTGCAATGGGAAAAAAAGGAACAGAAATAGCCAAACAAGCAGCATCCCTGATTTTATTAGAAGATGATTTATCAAAAATGGTGGATGCAATAGCAATAGGCAGAAAGATTTATACTAATCTGAAAAAAGCAATTCAATATATAATATCTATCCACATACCAATTATACTTACTGTTTTTATTCCATTGGCATTTGGCTGGATTTATCCGAATATATTTTCACCTGTGCATATTATTTTTTTAGAATTGATAATGGGACCAACCTGCTC
>JBDTVD010000049.1:0-15598 GCA_040007375.1 Bacteroidota bacterium
TTATGGAACTTTTGAAATTGTAAATGAAAACAGTAAACTATTTGCTGTATTTCCAGACTTTAAGTTTCAGTTAGAGCATCAGTATTATGACATTTTTGTTTTGAAAGCAACCAAAGAAATTTCACAAATATTAAATCCGGAATTTTATTTAAACTTTACACTTGACTATGAAGGAAATGTGTCAAGTGTAAAAATAAACTTGCAGGACACACCTGTTGAATTTATAAAACAGGAAAAAAAATAAAAACTACCCTCACTGACGCATTCTTAGTTCGTAGGTTGTGCGTTGCCTGACTTGTACCTTCTCCATCATTTAAAAAAATAGCGTCAGGGTTGGAGTTGTTATATATATGAAATTAATTTTGCAGTAAATTATTAATCAGTCACAAGTCAGAAAATAAGACTTGCGCCAGTCAGTGAAAAATAGTGCACGATAATTTGAGGTTACAGCAATTTGGTTTTTTAAGACAGTGGCTACGCAAAAAATATTTTCCGACCTGATAAACACTATACACTTTATCAACCGTAATTTAATTTTAGTAGATTTGTTTTTGCACGAACTGACGTAATGTGCAAGCCATGGAAACTCTTCAAAACTAAAAGTCATGACAAACAAATCAAAAATTCCGGAAAACTATCAAACTGTAATGCCCTATTTAATTCTCAGGAATGCAGAGAAATTTATTGCTTTTACAAAAAATATCTTTAGTGCAACTGAAATTACAAAAGTGATGAGAGGCGAAAATATAATTATGCACGCTGAGATTATGATAGGAGAAAGTACCCTTATGGTGGCTGATGCAACGGAAGGATATGAATCACAAACATCTGGTCTTTTTGTATATGTTGACAATGCAGATTCAACCTACAAAAGAGCAATTGATTTGGGAGCGACCATTATTACTCCGCTTTCTGATCAACCATATGGAAGAAGTGGCGGTATATTAGATCCATTTGGAAATACCTGGTGGATTACATCGGTCATTTAAAAACACCTGCACATAACATAGCGTCATAGAAAAAATATTGACAGTTTTATAAATTCTGGAGAGTGATTCAGAATTTAAATGGTTGTAAAAGATGCAATCAAAAGACTGAAGTTTTGCGCCAGAAAAGAATACAACAATGCCGTAAGCAAGTGTGAGATTAGATCTTATTAAGCAGGAAATGAATAAGTATATTTTCCACTAACTACAGGAACTAAATTAATCCTGCACCATTAATTTCCCTCTCCATATACCATCACTGCCGCTGATAACTACTGTATATAAACCAGGAACAAAAGTGCTTACATTCAGTTTTATTTTTCCCGGGAAAATGTCTCCGGAATAAATTATACGTCCCATTGCATCAAACATCATTACAAGGGCTGTGTTTTTAAGCACAACATTTTTGAATTCCACTTCTGCATTTGATGGATTCGGATATATATATATATAGTTTACTTCCTGTTCATGATTTTGTATGTCTGAAGGAATCACTATATAAGTAACTGCTGTATTGGTGATCACCGGTGCATTGAAATCAAAATAAATTCCGCCAAACATTGTTATTGAATCTCCAACTGACAGTGTATTTCTTGCTTTTATTCTGTAATGAACATACCCATGAGATCCTTCTTCATTCACATTACTGTCAGGAAGCTGAATATTATTAAAATTAAAGCTGATGTTTCTTTCATAACTTATCCAGTTCATGTCTGCAGTGTGTGATGCACTGATCATCTGTAAAGTACTTATATCTACTTTACTTGTATCAACGGGATTTAGTATTGTTATATTGAATGCAGTATCATTACCTGTATTCTGAAAACGGATTACATAATCAAGCCATGTGTTTGCAGCAACCTGTGCCGGATAAAGTGTATCCTCATTTACAGTGATATCATTCGGATCCCAGGGATTAGTTACATCAAGCAACCAGGAATGATAATTATCAGATGGAGTTGCATCACCTGTTACGGGATTTATATATACACTGCTCAAAATGTCCCAACCTGTAGGCAATGCAATATTCGGCAAAAGAGTTACCAGGATAGTTCCACCTGATAGCGGTTCCAGCAGTGGCAAACTCCATGTAATAGAATCGGTGGAAACAGTGGCAGGAGTTACACTGGAGGAAACATAAGCAAGCTGGGGATCAGGATGGAAAATAATCTCCGGAGTCATTATCATGGTTCCATTGTTATAATAGGAAATTGCATAAGTAGAATTTTGTCCACTTCTGAATCTTGTCGCCGGTGCAATGGTAACACTAAGATCATTTATTCCGGATACAGTCGACTGATAGCCGAAATCATTGAGTGAATCTGTCAATTGCAATGCAGGAAAAAATGCGGAATGTGTTAACGGGAGTGGTGCATAATAACTCACCGGATCAGGAGAAACAGTAAACGTTCCTGTGTTAAGCACCTGTAATATATAATCGCCATTTCTGTTTGAATACGTAAATTTTCCATTTGGTTCTATAACTCTTTTTGCGGGAAAATTTAATTCACCGGGATCTTTTGTGCCATTGCTGTTTTGATCAATATATATATTGCCTTTGATGTAATTGTAATCCTCTGTCACTTTCATAATCCAGTAATCTGTACTTCCTCTTGATGATTCATTTTTATCACCGGAAATTCCCGACAAAGAATGCGAACCAACTATATAATCATTATCACCCAGTGCAAGCACGGAAAGGGCTTCTTCCGTTGTATCGCCACCGATTGTATTCTGCCATACAATGCTGCCGTTATCATCGAGTTTATAAATCCAGTTATCACGTCCACCAAAGTTGACTTCTGTTTTATCACCGGAAAGATTTGTTTCTGACCATCCTCCACAGAAGAAGCCGCCACCGGGAATAACATCAATAGATTGAGTCCAGTCAGTTTCTGAACCACCCAATGTTTTTTCCCAAATTATAGTTCCGGAAGAATCAGTTCTTACAATCCAGTTATCCCAGTTAGCACTTGTTTCTGTTTTATCACCGGATACAGGAGATAGTGAAGTACCTGCACAAATGAATCCGTGATCTGTTGTTTCTTTAACGCGATACAGGTAATCATAAGCACTGCCTCCAATAGTTTTCTGCCATTGCTCATTTCCAGAGCTATTGCATTTAATCAACCAATAATCATCACCACCCTTACTGTTTTCTGTTTTGGTACCTGAAATATTAGAGGCAGAAATCCCTCCAAGCAGGTAACCGCCGTCACTGGTTCCTGTTATACAATTCAATCTTTCGCCTGAAAAACCGCCAAGGGTTTGTTCACCTATAAGGCTGCCTGCAGAAGTTAAATATACTAACCAGAAATCACTGCTGCCTAACGTCAAACTTGTTTTATCACCTGATGGTGGGGATGTGGTACTTCCACCACAAAGAAAATCTCCATTCTGCAATTCCAGTACATCATAACAATAGTCACTTCCGCTTCCTCCAATGGTTTTTTCCCAGGTCAGAATTCCGGTTGAATCCAGTTTCACAATCCAGAAGTCTTCAGCACCTCTGCTAGCCTCTGTTTTATCACCGGATGTGGGAGAATTAGACTGCCCTACGCAGATGTATCCGCCATCTGATGTTTGTTTCACTTTATATAAAAAGTCAATATTACTTCCACCCAATGTTTTCTGCCATTGTATTGCACCCAACGAATCCAGTTTAAGTATCCAGTAGTCCCAGTTACCACGACTGGCTTCTGTTTTATCACCCGAAATTCCTGAGCGGGATTGACCTGCACAAATGTATCCGCCATCAGAAGTTCGGACGATGTTATTCAATACTTCAGAACCAGAACCACCATAGGTGTGTTGCCATTCGAGGTCTTGCGACATTGAAAAGAAAGTAGTAAGGATAAAAGTAAGTGTAACCAGGGTTTTCATAGGTAAGATTTTGATTAAACAAATAAACAAAAACAATCAATACTAGCTACAATTTCCAGCTCAGGTCAGTTTATTACTGGTTCAGAATAATGTATTGTTATTTACAGGTTTCATCTTCTACATTTATTCTCACTCAAAATTAAAAGCAGCCAGACGCCAACCGTTTTTAGCTTTAAACAAATTCAAAAAACAACCAAATGAAAACACTTTTACTTATTTTATTAATTGCGATGTGCGGAATTGCAAATGCTCAATGGCAACAAACTAATGGTCCATGCAATGGAAATATTCGTTGTATTGCTGCATCAGGAACAACTATTTTCGCCGGCAGTGAAGGTTTTGATAATGTGTATTTATCCTTCAACAACGGAGGCACGTGGGAGGAGAAGAGTTATGGTTTGCCACCTACAAGTACCAATGCATTAGCTATTTCCGGAACAACTGTTTTTGCAGGAATGGCAGGTGCCGGTGTGTATTTATCAACTGATAATGGAAATAGCTGGGCCGCTGCAAATAATGGATTAACAAGTGCTGCCGTGCATGCATTTGCAGTAAACGGAACTACTGTTTTTGCAGGAACGCATGGTGGTGTTTTTTTATCAGCTAACAATGGAAGTTCGTGGACTGCTGTAAATAATGGTTTAACAAATACAACTGTAGATCAGCTGGTCAGTAGTGGTACAAATATTTTTGCCGGTACTTACGGTGGTGGTGTGTATTTATCCAACAATAACGGAAGCACCTGGACAGCGGTTAATAATGGATTAACTGATTCAACAATACTTTCATTAGCCGTTAATGGAACATCTATTTTTGCCGCAACTTATGCAGGTGTATTTTTTTCGAACAACAGTGGTAGTTCATGGTCTGCAGTTAATAATGGATTACCTTCAAATTCCGCAGTTACTTCATTGGCCTTTGATGGTACTGCTATTTTCGCCGGAACTGCAGGCAATGGTATATATATGTCAACCAATAACGGGAGTAGCTGGAATGCAGTTAATAATGGAATTTCTGCCTATACCGGTATCACTTCAATAGCAGTAAACGGAACGGATATTTTTACAGGAACATCCAATAGCGGTATATATATGTCTTCAAATAGTGGAAGCAACTGGACTGCTGCAGGATTACCAACTACTGCTGTATCATCATTTGCCATAAACGGAACGGATATTTTTGCCGGAACCGATAGTTACTCCGGAATTTATCTATCAACTGATAATGGAAGCAACTGGAAAGATGCTGATAATGGAATTCCGGAAAAACTTCAGTTTTATTCAATGATCATAAGTGGAACAAATATGTTTGCTGCAAGTGCAACACATGCTGGAGCGCCTGTTACCGGTATTTATTTATCCACCAATAATGGTAACACATGGACTGCTGTTAATAATGGTTTACCTGCAAATGCTGATATGTATGCATTAGCTATAATTGACTCAACGATTTTTGCAGGAGGTTATCATGGTGTTTATATATCATCCGATAATGGAGCCAGCTGGAATATTAGTAATAACGGATTGCCTGTCTTTCCCGCTGTAACTGCATTAGCCGTTAGCGGAACAAGTATTTATGCAGGAACTTATGATGGTGTATATATATCAACCAACTATGGGAATAGCTGGACGGCCATCAATAATGGATTAACAAACACTACAATCATTTCGCTGGCAATTAACGGAACATCAATTTTTGCCGGAACATCAACTAATGGATTGTATTTATCAACCGACAATGGAGTTACATGGACAGCGGTTAATAATGGATTAACAAATACTGTTGTCACGTCATTCGCTTTCAGTGGAACGAATATTTTTGCAGCAACTATTGGCGGTGTTTTTTTATCTGCAAATAATGGAGTAAGCTGGAGTGGAGTTAACAGCGGGCTTACAGATACAATCGTTAATTCATTAGCCATAAACGGTTCAACACTTTTTGCCGGAACTGCTCACAGTGGAGTCTGGACAAGACCATTATCTGAAATGATAACAGGAATAAATGAAATCAGTACGGAAAATTCAATCTCCATTTTTCCAAACCCATTTACATCAGTAACAACTTTAAAAGCAAATGGCAATTATAAAAATGCAACATTAGCAATTTACAACTCCATTGGAGAACAAGTAAGGCAATTGAAAAATATTTCAGGACAAACAATTTCCTTGTCCCGAGACAATCTGCCAAACGGGATATACTTTCTTCTTTTAACAGAAGACAACAAAATTTTATCAGCAGATAAATTAGTAATTACTGAGTGATTATTTAAATCCCGTCAATCCGTTTAATCCGCTAAATCCCGGTCCAGACAATAAAAAAACCCGGCACAACTAATACCGGGTTTTAAACTAATAAAGCAATAACTTAAACAATATATATATCAAATAAAACAAACTAACTAACTTCCTGAATTTAATGTTTTAAAAACAAGATCTGATATTTCACTGATCATATCCGATTGTTTAAACTGGTTTCTTCCTTTTGTCATTACCACCAGCATATACGGACTTACATCACTATAAAAAATTCCACCTTCACCTAAATAAACTTTATCATGCACTTCTGAAATGCCATACTTATGTGCAACCAGTATTTGCTCAGGCAATGTGCGTGTTATACTTTTATTATAAGTGCTTTTACTTAAAATGCGTAATGCCCATTGCGAATCATCCCTGTTTAAGTAGGATGCATTATATAAAACATTTAAATATTTTGCATAATCTTTAACTGATAACAACACAGTAGATTCATCTGACTTCTGCGGATGAATGTTTAAGTCGTGATATACTTTATCCAGTTTGGATGGATCAAGAAAGCGTGATAATAATAACAGTGCATCATTATCAGAATTTTCAATCATCACTTCAATTAAATCTTTTACAGTATAACTTTTGCCGGGAATAAGTTTTTGCGTTGCACCTTTTTCTTCGCGCATGTTAGCATCTCTTCCTTTAAATAAAATCTTTGCAGAAAGGATGTCTCTGTTGTTTGATGCTTCTTTTAAACAGGCCACCATCATCGAAACCTTCATCATACTTCCGGGATCGTACAACTCATCAGGATTAATGGTAAGACTTCCTGCTTCATCAAACTTCTGTATATATACAGATGCATTTATCAAACCATCAGCAGTATGGTTGTGTATAATATTATCGATGGAAACTTTGAGGTTTTGTAATGTTGGTGAAGATGATTCTCCGTTTACATACAATACCGGTCGTATAAAATCAAATTCACCAAAGCGGATAATACTGGCTGTGGATTGCGACTGTACAATAACAGCAGGTGCTGCATTTACAGTACTGGAAACAGGCTTGTAGATTATTAAAGCAACAAGGCTGATAATAATTACAAACACAAGGTAAGATGGTACCTTAGCAAGGAATATCCTGCGTAAAGCAGAACTGGAACTCTTCATGAAATAAAAAATATTGTTTTGGGATTCCAAAGATGCAACATCTGAAGAGCGAATGCAAGTGCCCGTGAACTACGAGCGCAGTTTTTCTTCTTAAAATCCAAAAAAGAGGTGAATGATAAGTATCAAGACAGAAGACACAAGACACAAGACAGAAGACATAAGACAGAAGACACAAGACATAAGACAGAAGACACAGGACAATAAAGGAATGCAAATGAAAAAGGTAGGCCCACTAAATGAACCTACCTTTCTAAATTATTATCAACTATTTTAGGTACTAACTACTAACTACCAGATACTTATTTAGCGTAATTAATTGCTCTTGTTTCGCGTATAACTGTTACTTTAACCTGACCGGGATAAGTCATTTCAGTTTGAATTCTGTTTGCAATATCAAATGATAATTGTTCTGTTTGTTTATCATCCATCTTTTCACTTTCTACAATCACACGCAGCTCACGGCCGGCTTGTATTGCAAATGCTTTTTCTACACCTTTATAACTTGCTGCTAAATTTTCCATCTCTTTCAATCGTTTCATGTACTGCTCTACAATTTCACGACGCGCACCAGGACGAGCTCCTGAAATTGCATCACACACCTGTATAATAGGAGAGAGGATACTTGTCATTTCTATTTCATCATGATGCGCACCAATTGCATTCACTACTTCCGGATTTTCTTTTGAACGCTCAGCTATCTTCATACCTGCAATAGCATGTGGAAGCTCCATATCTTCTTCAGCAACTTTTCCAATATCATGTAACAGACCGGCACGTTTTGCAAGCTTCACATTCAAGCCTAACTCAGCAGCCATCAATGCACAGAGATTTGCAGTTTCGCGTGAGTGCATTAACAGATTTTGCCCGTAAGAGGAACGGTATTTCATTCTTCCTACCATACGTATCAACTCCGGTGCAAGTCCATGAATTCCTAAATCTATTGCAGTACGTTTTCCGGTTTCAATAATCTCTTCTTCCAGCTGACGTTTTACTTTGTTTACTACTTCTTCAATACGTGCAGGATGTATTCGACCATCAGAAACCAGTTGATGCAATGCTAAACGTGCAAGCTCTCTGCGAACAGGATCGAAACCGGAAAGTATAATTGCTTCCGGTGTATCATCAACTATAATTTCAATTCCTGTAGCTGCTTCCAGTGCACGGATATTTCTTCCTTCACGTCCAATAATTCTTCCTTTTACTTCATCACTATCAATATGAAAAACAGTAACAGCATTTTCAATGGCATGTTCTGTTGCAACTCTTTGTATAGTCTGAATAACAATTTTCTTGGCTTCTTTATTTGCAGTGAGTTTTGCTTCATCCATCGTTTCTTTGATGAACTGCATCGCTTCTGTTTTCGATTCTGCTTTCAGTGCTTCTACCAGTTGCGATTTTGCATCATCAGCTGAAAGTCCTGCAATTTTTTCCAATGCCTGTACTTGCTTTTGATGTGCTTTATCAAGTTCCTCTTTTCTTTTTGCAACCAATTCTAATTGCTGATTCAGATTCGTTTGTATGGCTTCAACTTCTGTCTGCTTTCTTTTATTCTGTTCAATATTCTGATTAAGTGAAGTTTCTTTTTGTTTAATCCTGTTTTCGGCAGCAACAATATTCTTATCTTTTTCAGCAATGTGCTTTTCATGCTCCGTTTTCATCTGGTAAAAACGGTCTTTAGCTTCAATCGTTTTATCTTTCAGATAAAGATCACCTTTAGCTTGTGCTTCTTTAATAAGAGCATCAGCTTTCATTTCTGCGGCTTCAACAATTCCTTTATTTGTTTTTCGCGTTAGCAGGTATGTAATTCCGGCTCCGACAACAAAAGCTGCCAGGCAGGAGATTAATATCATTGTTATGTCCATTTATGTTTAGGGTATTAGTGTGTTGTTTTATAATGATGGAACGGTGTAAAATAAAAAAGCCCGCAATAAATTCTGTGAGTGTTTAAACCCCTAATATCAGGGTCGGAGGCATCCGGTTGGTTCATGTTTCTTCGTTAAGAAGAGGCAATAGACAACGCGAGTATGGCTCCTATGTTTATGATGTTGAGTTTACAACTGCGATCAGAATTTACGCGGGTTTTATCTTTAAAATAATCAACAGGCATTGAATACTGCAGTTATCTTAAGTGAAGCCAATACTTCTGGCTTTAACCGTTTTAAGAAGGTAAGAACGTTATGCTTTGTCCAGGTAGTCGGTTACAAGTTGATTGAGTGATTGCAGACCTTTTGTTACATCACCCGTTACCTGATCATTTTTAACAGAATGCTTCATCTGTTCCGAAGTAATCTGTAAGCTGATCATTGCAAGCAGGTCCTGCTGGTCTTTAATCTTGTATTTCTCCTCAAATGATTTTAACTCACTGTTTATCTTTTCCGCAGCCTTTAATACATTCTGCTGCTCTTCAACAGCAACTGTTAAAGGATAACTGCGGTTACCGATTTGTACTTGTATAGTAAGATTGGACTGCGTCATTTATTCACGATTTAACAGTGAAAGACATTTATCGATTTCCCTGATATATTCGTTAATTTTCATCTTTACCTGCCTGGAGCTCTGATCGCCCGGACCCGCAGATAACGACTGTGCTAATTTAATAGTTTTTATCTGTTCCTTCAGTTCCCTGTTCTCTTTAATTAGATTTTCTTTATCAACCGCCAACTGTTGAAGATCGGTGCGCTGGTTATTCATCTGGCTTTCCAGTGTTTTCACTTGCTGGGCGTACTTCCTGTGCTGATCAATTAAAACCTTTGTTCCGTTGTTCAAAGACTGCAACAACTCCTTTGCTTCCATTATTTATTTCTTTGATGAATGTTGATGAATGACAAATGTACATCCGGTTTGCGTTACATCCAATGCCGGATTTCTGTTGGTTAATAAATTTTCAGGCACCTGTTTTCTTTTTGACGGACTTCTTTCTCATCTTAAGGTTCAGCAGTTCCACCATTAACGAAAACGTCATGGCAAAGTAGATGTACTCTTTCGGAACATGTACATCCAGTGCTTCAAGGGTGAGCATAAATCCTATCATCAGCAAAAAGGAAAGTGCCAGCATTTTTATAGTTGGATGTTTATTAACGAAATCACTAACTGATTTTGCAGCCGCCAGCATCACCATCATAGAAATAATAACAGCTACAATCATAATAATGACTTCATTCACCAGACCAATTGCAGTAAGAATAGAATCGAAAGAGAAAACAATATCCAGCAATACAATCTGGAATATAGCAGCGTTTAAAGTGATTTTCTTCAGATCTGGGTTGGTATGATCTTCTTCTCCTTCAATCTTACCATGTATTTCAGAAGTGCTTTTTGCTATGAGGAAGAGACCACCAAAAAGTAATACAATGTCACGACCACTGAAACCCATTCCGCCAATAGTGAACACATCTGCTTTCAAACTTACAATCCACGAAATACTGAAAAGCAATCCGATCCTGATCAATAATGCCAGCATCAATCCAATTCTCCTTGCCTTTGCCTGTTGATTTAAAGGAAGTTTTCCTGCCAGGATGGAAATGAAGATGATATTATCGATACCCAGAACAATCTCCATAACAATTAAAGTAATCAGGCTGATTAAACCGGCTGCTGTAAATAAATGACTGAATTGTTCAAGCATAACTGCAATTTAATATTTGCGCAAATCTATTAAATCCGCCGTTTTATGAAAGGGAAGAAGTTTATTGATTCGCATAATTCAAAGCATGGTTTTAATAACAGGAGATTTCCCCTAATCAAAGAATTTTATATTTGCGGCCTCTTAGTTCGGGGTGTAGCGTAGCCCGGTAGCGCGCCAGCATGGGGTGCTGGAGGTCGTCAGTTCGAATCTGGCCACCCCGACAAATCACAAAGCCTTTTCCGCGTAGTGGAACGGGCTTTTTTATTTCTGATGAGCCAAACATCGTTTGAGCGAAAGCAGAAATAAAAAGAACGTTGAGTGAAACGAAAGGCTTTGAAATTTGAACCCCCACTTATTCCAGCTCACCATAGGTAATCTGGCCGCCCCGACAAATCACAAAGCCAACTGACTTTATTATTTTTGATGAGCCATCAGGATTTGAAGGGAAACAAAACTTAGATTTTTTTTGAAATTCTTATGCTTTTCAAATATTTAACTTATCTTCACCCCATTATTTAAAAATTATAAAATTAATAAAATGAAAAGAGGAAAAGTAAAATTTTTCAACAACACCAAGGGATTTGGTTTTATCAACGACAGTGAAACAGGTCAGGATGTATTCGTACACATGAGCGGATTAAAAGCAGATATCCGTGAAGGTGACGAGGTAACTTACGAAGTGACCCAGGGTAAAAAAGGATTAAATGCAATCAATGTAACGCTTGCTTCCTGATATTTTATCACCGGAAAGAAAAAAAACCCTGCTCAACAGCAGGGTTTTTTATTTTATATAGTTTCCGTCCCATCAGATAAACGCTTTTTTAAAACACCTAATTTCGGGGCCGGAAATATTTTTTTAAATAACGAATTCCGTTTATGAATAAATTGGTGATTGCAGTAGTGCTGCAGTTCTTCTTCTTCTCACCAACAGTGGCACAGAAATCCTCTGTGAAGCACTTTACCATTAGTGGTTATGTTAGAGATAAAGCAACAGGTGAAGCACTTATTGGTTGCAATGTATATATAAAGGAACTTTTAAAAGGCGCACAAACCAATACGTATGGTTTTTATTCCCTCACTTTTGAAGAAGGAAATTATACCATCGCTGTTTCATTCATTGGTTTTAAAGATTCCTCTTTTGCAGTAACTTTAAATAAAGATCAGACACTGAATGTGGAGTTGACTTCCAAATCAGTTGAAGCTTCTGAAGTAATAATTACCGGTGATCGTCCTGATAAAAATGTGAAGAGCACCGACATGGGCAAGATCAATATTGATGTGGAGAAGATTAAAACATTGCCTGCTTTTTTGGGTGAGGTTGATATTCTTAAAACCATTCAGTTGTTGCCAGGTGTGCAGTCTGCTGGTGAAGGCAACTCTGGTTTTTATGTAAGAGGTGGAGGTCCGGATCAGAATCTTGTTTTGCTTGATGAAGCTGTTGTATATAATGCATCACACCTGTTTGGATTCTTTTCTGTTTTTAATTCCGATGCAGTGAAGAACATGGAGCTTACTAAGGGTGGAATGCCTGCTCAGTATGGAGGAAGGCTGGCATCCGTGCTTGATATCTCAATGAAAGAAGGAAATAATAAAGAGTTTCATGGTTCCGGTGGAATAGGATATATAGCATCACGTTTTACTTTCGAAGGACCTATTAAAAAAGATAAAGCTTCATTCATTGTTTCAGCACGACGGACTTTTATCGATCTCTTTCTCCGCAAACCATTTATTAAAGAAGGTTCCCGCATTGAAGGCAACAGTTATTTTTTTTATGATCTGAATACAAAACTGAATTACACCATATCACAAAAAGACCGTTTGTTTTTAAGTGGATATTTTGGTCGTGATGTATTTAATTTCAAAAGCAGAGAAACAGGATTTACCGTAAAGATTCCCTGGGGAAATGCAACAACATCATTACGATGGAATCATTTGTTTAATGATAAACTGTTTCTCAACACTTCACTTATTTTTTCAGATTATAAATTTGAATTCGAAGCAGATCAGCCACAGTTTAATTTCCGCATCTTCTCCGGTATCCGTGATTATAATGCAAAGATTGATTTTAATTATTTTCCAAACATTCTGCATAATATAAAGTTCGGTGCTAACTATATATATCATCGGTTTACTCCTACAAATGCAGAAGCACGTTCAGAAGATGTAGTGTTTGATCTCGGACGTGTTGTTCGATATTATGCACATGATGCTGCTGTATTTATAAATGATGAGTTTGATGTAAATGATAAAATCCGCCTGAATGCAGGTCTTCGTGGTTCACTGTTCGCACATGTTGGTCCGTTTACACGTTACATCCCTGATCCAACGGTAAGCAGTCAATACAAAGATTCTGTTATATATAAAAAGGGAGAAACCGTAAGAATTTATACACGACTTGAACCCCGGTTTTCTGCGCGGTATGGAATCAATGCGCACTCATCAGTGAAAGCTGCTTATACTATCAACTATCAATATATTCATCTTGCATCATTGTCTTCTGTTTCTCTGCCCACAGATGTATGGGTTCCAAGTACTGATGTGGTTAAACCGCAGTATAGTGTTCAATATGCAGCAGGATATTTTCATAATTTCAAAAACAATACTTACGAAGCATCCATTGAAACATATTACAAGGACATGCGCAATCTCATTGAATATAAAGAAGGCGCACAACCTGATGACGATGTGAAGAATAATGCTGATAATAATTTTGTCTTTGGTAAAGGATGGAGTTACGGGTTGGAATTATTTCTGAAAAAAGCAACAGGGAAATTCAACGGTTGGATAGGATATACTCTGGCTTACACAAAAAGAAAATTTGACAACATCAACAATGGAGAAGCCTTTTCTGCCAAGTATGATCGTCGTCATGATGTGTCTGTTGTTCTTACCTATGAAAGAAACAGCAGGTGGACATTTGGTTTGATATGGATCTATGCAACCGGTGATGCTTTAACCATGCAGACAGAAAGATATGGCATCAATGCAGCGCCACCTGTTGATTATATAAACGGCCAGCTCATCACCGGAAATAATTTATATATATTGGGTGGATATGGTAAACGAAATGATTTCCGTCAGAAAGCTTATCATCGCCTGGATCTCTCCGCAACTTTATATGGAAGGAAACATAAACACTGGCAGAATGACTGGAACTTCTCCGTATTTAATGTTTACAACAGGGCTAATCCTTACTTCATCTATTTTGCACAGGATGGAAATTCACAGGATGGAAATCTGCAGATTCAGGCCAAACAGGTTTCTCTGTTTCCGGTAATACCATCAGTAACCTATAATTTTAAATTCTGATGAAACATTTTGATTTACGATTTACGAAGTACGATTTACGAATTGAAAGAAATTGTTATGATCATTTTAAAATCAAATTCAGCAATGTTATTGTATTATTATATATTCTTTTATTCGTTTCCTGTGAAAAGGATATTACTGTTGATCTTCCTCAGCCGGAAAGTAAAGTTGTAGTGGATGGTTACGTAGAAACAGGCAAACCCATATATATATTACTCAGCAGGAACGCTCCTTATTTTGCACCTGTAAATTCTTCTACATTAAACACCGGTGAAAAAGGAGCAATAGTTACTGTTAATGATGGAACGCAAACTGTAACTTTAACAGAACTTCCATTGACTATAAATGGTGTTACAATTAATGGATTATATATAGCACTTAATCTTTCATCACTTGATACTACTATGAAAGGGGAAGAAGGAAAAACCTACACACTCAACATCACAACAAGTGGAGGTGAACAACTTTCAGCAGTTACTAAACTAAATCCTGCAATACCATTAGACAGTGTATGGTTTCAGATACAGGAATCTCTTCCTGGAAATGATTCTCTTGGTTACGTGTGGGCTACTTTAAAAGATCCTGATACATTAAATAACTGTTACCGATGGATGGCGATGCGTGCGGGAAAAGATTCCTCATTTCTTCCACCATTTGGTTCTACGTTTGAAGATAAATTTGTGAATGCAACACGTTTTGATTTTGCATTTCCCCGTGGTTCTGTTTTAAATTCTTCGGCAGATGATGATAATAATGATGAAGCAGGATTTTTTAAAAAAGGGGATTCTGTTATTGTGAAATTCTGTGTTGTTGACCGTTCTACTTTTGAGTTCTGGCGTGATGCAGAAACACAGGTTGGAAATAACGGAAGTCCTTTTACAACACCAGCTCCCATACGTTCAAATGTTGTTGGTGGATTGGGATTGTTTGCTGCATATAGTCCCTGGTATTATTCTTTCCTTGCACAATAAATAAGTGATTAGGTGATTAAGTGAAAAATAATTAGCCAATTAGCCAATGTGATAATTAGCCAATGGAAAAATAAAATAATAATTAAGTGATTAGGTGATTAAGTAAAAAATAATTAGCCAATTAGCCGATGTGATAATTAGCTAATGGAAAAATAAAATAATATCTGAAAAAGGTAGCGAAATCTGTGTGAAGCAACTTACCGTGCTGTCAGGTGTTTCCACCTGACAGTATTGAACTGGTGTTTGATAATAAAACAACGCGTTGATGAGTTAAGAATTATTCATATTAAATACTAAAAAACAAAGTCTTGATAATTCTGTCTTGATACTTGCTACTGAATAATGAAACACATATTGCAATTAATATCGCAGGGAGAAGGAGAGAAGCTGGATTTTAAGAGGGAGA
>JBDTVD010000050.1:0-15541 GCA_040007375.1 Bacteroidota bacterium
CCAGCACGTTTAAGAACTGACCCTTTTGAATACTTATCATTAACAACGAACCCGGATGCTGAAGTAAGCAACGGTGGATTGAAGCCGGAAAAAACAACTGATTATGAAGTTGGTTTCCGTCAGACATTAAGTAAGAGTTCAGCAATATCTATATCTGCTTTTTATCGTGAAATGAAAAACCTTATTCAGATCCGCAAAATTGTAAGTGCTTATCCTTTTACATACAGAAGCTATGACAATATTGACTTTGGTACTGTTAAAGGATTATCCGTTAATTATGACTTACGTCGTACTTCTAATGTTCGCTTAACAGTAAGCTATACATTGCAGTTTGCTGATGGTACTGGTTCCGGTGATCGCACCAGTCTGGAGATTGTAGATACTGATCAACCAAATATCAGATTTATATCTCCACTTGATTTTGATCAGCGTCATACATTAGTTGCATCTTTCGATTTCCGTTACGAAAAAGGGGCTAATTATAATGGTCCAATCTGGTTTGGAAAACAAGTTTTCTCAAATGCAGGAATAAACTTTACTACCAAAGCGAATTCAGGAACACCATATACGCGTCAGTCACGTGCTACACAGGAAGCAAATGCTATCGGATGGCAGGACAATGGCCAGCGTGCTGTTGAAGGTGGAGTAAACCAGGGACGTAATCCATGGAGATTTACACTTGATCTTCGTATAAATAAGGAATTTGAAATTAAGGCAGGTAAGAAGGGAATTGATGCAGAAATATATCTGTTGGTTCAAAATGTTCTCGATACACGTAATGTAATAGCTGTTTATCGTGCAACAGGTAATCCTGATGATGATGGATATCTTGCTTCTATCGATGGACAGAATGCTACTAACTCACAGGTAGACCCACAGGCTTTTGTAGATCAATATAATATTAAAGTGCTGAATCCTGATAACTACAGTTTACCACGTCGTGCACGTTTGGGCGTTAACTTTAATTTCTGATCACCTACCAAAAACAACACACTGAAAAAAAAAGGCTATGAGAAATAAAACAATATATATTAAAATTTTTTTCCTGACCATCATTTCTTTATCTGCGTTAGCTAAAGAAAATGTGGGTATGAAAAAGAGACCGGCATCAGCTGCACTTAATGTTGCATCAGGTTGTCGTAATACAACTGCTCAATTTGATCTTGATATTAACAACGTCAGAGCAAGAATTCTAAACGGAGGAGATTTATGGTGGGATCCGGTTGGACAAACAAATTATTATGAAGTGCCAATAGGTAGTAATAAAAACTCCATCTATACCGGTGCATTATGGATAGCTGGGCTTGATGAAACGAATCAGATCAGAGCAGCTTGTCAGACGTATCGTCAGTCAGGTGCAAATGATTTCTGGGCAGGTCCAATATCAAAAGATCCCAATACTCAGTTTCTTGACGTTTCAGTTTCAACCTGTGAACAGTATGACCGTTTCTGGACTACAACAAAAGCAGAAATAGAAACTTTCGTTGCAACTGGTGAGGCAACTCAGGTAATCAAAGATTGGCCGGGAAATGGAAATGTAGCATTAGGAGAGGAGGCGATTGTTGCACCTTATTTTGATTTTAATGCTGATGGTAAATATAATTATGCTGATGGAGATTATCCGAAATATCAACTGGACGGAAATTATCCATCTGATCCTGTAAGTGGTGGAGCATTATGTAACGAAAATCTGTTCGGTGATAAAAATGTATGGTGGGTATTTAATGATGTTGGTAACTCACACTTGGAAACAAATAGCCCTCAACCTATTGGATTGGAAGTTCGTGCCCAGGCTTTTGGTTTCAGAACTGCTGATGATATTAATAACATGACTTTTTATAAATACCAGATTATTAATCGCTCACCAAATGCTTTACATGATACTTATTTTGGTTCATGGTGTGACCCGGATTTAGGGAATGCTTCTGATGACTATGTGGGATGTGATGTAGGTCTTGGTCTTGGTTACTGTTATAATGCAGATCCGGATGATGATGGAGCAGGTGGTTATGGAGTAAATCCTCCTGCTGTAGGTATTGATTTCTTCCAGGGGCCACTTGCTGATTTAAATGATGGAATTGATAACGACAGAGATGGTGTAACTGATGAACCTGGTGAGCAAATCATCATGACGAAATTTGTTTACTACACTAATGACAACAATCAACCTACTGGTAACCCGGCAACCTTGGATGATTATTATCAATATTTATCCGGTATCTGGCTGGATGGTCAGGCAATTACTTATGGTGGTACAGGTCGTGATCCTGCCGCCCCTCCATGTAATTTCATGTTTCCAGAATTAACTGATCCTGCTAATCCTACACTATGGACAATGTCATCTGCCGGTATCCCTGGAGCTGATATGCGCTGGTTACAATCCGCCGGAACATTTACACTTCAGGCTGGTGCAGTAAATTATGTTACAACTGGTGTAGTTTGGGCTAAGGCAACTGCAGGTGGACCTGGAGCTTCTCTTAATCTTATAAAACTGGCTGATCAGAAAGCTCAGGCATTGTTTGATAATTGCTTTAAAGTACTTGATGGTCCTAATGCTCCTCCTATTGCAATCCGTGAATTGGATCAGCAATTGATTCTGTCATTTGAAAATACAGCTACATCTAAAATTGAGTATTACAATGAAAAAGATCCTACAATCCCTTCACAAATTCCAGATAGTTTTGGGGGATTCATAACACTTTCTAACAGCGAAAAAAGCTTTAAATTTCAAGGATACCGTCTGTATCAGGTAGCAAATAAAAATGTAAGTAACCTTGAATTAAACGACCCATCAAGAGCAAAATTAATTCGCCAGATTGATATTAAAGATAATATAACGAAGATTGTTAATTTTGATTTTAATGGTGATTTAGGTGTATGGTTTCCTACTCAGGTTGCTGATAGTAATACTACAACTAACGTTGGTTTGGTTCATGAATTTGTATTAACAAAAGATTATTTCACCGGACAGAATCTTATTAATTTTCGTCCATATTATTATATGGCAGTTTCTTACGCATATAATAATTACCGTCCTTTCAATCCTGCCAATGGTACATTTACTCAAACTGCTCCTTATAAACAGGGTCGACTTGGTGTAGCAGTTTACTCAGGCATTCCTCATCACTCTTTTATAAATAATGGTGGTATGACTACAAATTCTTCCGTTGGAGAATCTTTCCAGATTCGACGTATAGAAGGTCAGGGTAACGGAGGAAATGTTCTTGACTTTACTGATGAAACAGTAAATGAAATATTAACAAGTGCAGATCATCAGTCAGTACATCCTGTATATGTTGCCGGAAGGGGTCCAATCAGGCCCTATGTTTATGAACCGTTTACAGTTAAGGGTCATGACTTTGAAGTAATGTTTGATGGTCTTAACAGTATTAATTATTGGGGATTATTAGATCCTGCAGCTATACCAATTAATATCTCCACAATACTTGTTATACAAGGTGATACTGCAGTAAGTCCACTTGATACAATGAGAATTGTTATTCCTTCAAATAGTTCAATCAGAGCCGGAACACATCTTCTTATTGATAATGTGCAAGGGATTACAGTAGCCAATGGATTAAACAAACGATTTATAGATGTTGTTAGTACAACTCCTACGAATGATACATTGATGTTCCTTCTGGAAGATATTAATGGTTCATATGTTCCTGGAACCGGAACTCTGGAAATCCCAATTCAAAGAAGTACTTATAATATTACAGCTAAGAATGCAGAACATATCGAGAATTATGGTATCGCTATGGATATTGTTCAGGATGCTTCTATGGAGTTTGGTGGAGGTGGTGCAAACAATGGTTTCCTTGAAGCTACAATTACAGATAACTCATGGTTAACATTCCAGGCAGACAACGGAGCACCTTCTTATCAAGGTACTATTTATGACTGGATCCTCGCAGGAGTTATTGCTGATCCGAATAAGGTTTATGAAAATGTTTTAGGTGGAGCATGGGCTCCCGTAAAATATGTTGCTTCTGGTGTAAATGGTTTGGTACCTTCGAGCCCACCACTTATTACGAACCTTATCAAATCTGAATACCTGGCAAGTGTTGATGTTGTATTTACGAGTGATAAAAGTAAATGGACACGGTGTCCGGTATTCGAAATGGGTTCTTCAGGAACTGAAGGTAATGTTGCCCGGTTTGGTATAAGGGCTCATGCTTCTCTTGATAAAAACTTTCAGCCTGGAGATGGAGTTATAGATACACTCAATCCGGATGATGCTGACTTTTTAAGTGCTACCGGTATGAGCTGGTTCCCTGGTTATGCAATTAATCTTGAAACAGGTGAAAGACTTAATATGGCATTTGGAGAAAACAGTGCACTTGTAAGTGAACGCGGGAATGATATGAAATGGAATCCAACATGGAATGTTACAACTCCAACCGATACTGTATTTGGTGGTATGCACTATATATGGGTGTTTGGCCATAACCTGAATGGCGTGAATGACGTTCCTAAATATGATTTTGGTAAACTTTTAATTAACAGGCTTAATACACTTCCTCTTCCTAATAATACCGTTAAAAGAGCTATATATAAAGATTTGATGTGGACTTCAATTCCGATCGCTCGTTATAATGTTGATTTATCTAACGGAATCCCGCTAAGTGATGTTAAGGTTCGTCTTCGGGTAGCTAAATCATACAGAAATTATGTGACTACGGGTGTAACTGATACTGTAAACCAGGGAAATCCTTCCTATGAATTTTCAATTCCAAAATCTGCAGAGGTCACAACTGGTCAAACAGAACTTGCTTCAAAAGCGCTGGAAATGATTCGCGTTGTTCCTAATCCGTATTATGCTTATTCTTCTTATGAAAAAACAAGAGAAGATCAGCTCGATAACAGAGTGCGTCTGGTGAATTTACCAAGTCATTGCACGATCTCTATCTTTACTTTAAACGGAACTCTGGTTCGTCAGATAAAACGTGATGTAATTGCTGACGTATCTCAAGGATTGGCAATTGAAGAAGGACGTGATGATAATCTGTCTTCAACACTTGACTGGGATTTAAAAAACACTGCAGGAATTACTGTTGCAAGCGGAGTTTATTACATTCATATAGATGCCGGTGCTCTTGGTGAAAAAGTAGTAAAATGGCTGGGTGTAATGCGTCCGATAGATCTTGATACATTCTAATCAGAAACACTAACCACATTAAATAAAAACGAATATGAGAATCAGAAATAAAATCCTTATAATTCTTCTGGCGTCTTCTACTGCGAATGTATTTGCAGGGAATGAAGACCGTGTAGGGCAGGCCGGTGCCAGCGAGTTGCTCATTAATCCATGGGCGCGTTCTGCGGGTTGGGGTGGTGCAAATGGTGCTACAGTAAAAGGTGTTGAATCTTTTAATCTTAATATCGGAGGACTTTCATTTGTAAAAGGAACCGAAATTGTTTTATCACATAACAATTGGTTAAAAGGTACTGATACAAAAATTACTTCTGCAGGTCTTGCCCGCAAAGTAGGAGAGTCAGGAGCTTTGGGTGTTTCCATTACCTCAGCTGATTTCGGTGATATTGACCGTACTACAGAAGCAAATCCTGATGGAGGAATTGGTACTTATTCTTTATCAATGATCAATGTTGGTATTGCATATTCCCGTGCATTCAGTAATAGTATTCATGGTGGTGTGGTTATTCGCCTCATTTCAGAAGCTATTGCAGATATTAAAGCACAAGGGATGACAATTGATGCCGGAATTCAATATGTAACCGGGAACAATAAAGAACGTGATAACATGAAGTTTGGAATTTCTCTCCGTAATGTTGGAACTCCCATGAAATATGAAGGTGAAGGTCTTGACTACCGTTCTTCTACTACAGAGTATTCCAACAATGCTAATATTCTTCTTCAGCAACGTACGCAGGAATTTGAAATGCCATCACTGGTTAATATTTCTGCAGCTTATGATATCAAGCTTGCAGAAGATCATACGTTAACACCAGCAGCAACATTTACTTCCAATTCATTTATCCGTGATCAGTTTGCTTTAGGTGCTGAATATAAATTCAGAGATTTGTTGATGGTGCGTGCAGGTTATGTTCTTGATAAAAAAGATAAAAATGCAATCATTGATGATGAAATAAGTTCTTTACTTGGTCCAAGTTTCGGAGCAAGTATCCAGCTTCCTCTCGGAAAATCCGGTAAATATTTTGGTGTTGATTATGGTTACCGTTCTACAAAAACTTTCGACGGTACTCATACATTCGGAATTCGATTCAGTCTCTGATTTAAATAAAATTCTGTTAAAGAAGGCTTCGTCATTCTAATGACGGAGTCTTCTTGCTTTAAACAATCTTAACAAATTATCTCTTAAAATATCCTATCATGTCAAATATCACTTACCTCACAGAAGAGGGAATGAAGAAGCTTCATGATGAATTAAATCATCTTAAAAGTGTTGAACGGCCCAGTATTTCAAAACAGATTGCTGAGGCACGTGATAAAGGGGACCTCTCTGAAAATGCAGAATACGATGCAGCGAAAGATGCACAGGGATTATTGGAGCTGAAGATTTCCAAAATGGAAGAACTTGTAGCCAATGCACGTCTTATTGATGAATCAAAACTCGATTTATCTAAAGTGTCTGTGCTTTCTAAGGTGCTGATCCGTAATCTTAAAAGCAACTTCGAAGTTACCTATACTCTCGTGGCGGAATCAGAGGCTGATCTTAAAGCGGGAAAAATATCGGTAGGCTCACCAATTGGTAAAGGATTACTAGGAAAAAAAGTGGGTGATAAAGCAGAAGTTACGACACCAGGTGGTGTGATGAATTTTGAAATTTTAAACATCACGCGTTAATGGCAACTATTTTCAGTAAAATAGTATCCGGTGAAATCCCTTCTTATAAAATAGCAGAAACGGAAAACTGTTTTGCTTTCCTTGATATTAATCCACTTGCTACAGGACATACTCTTGTTATCCCTAAAAAAGAAGTTGATTATATTTTTGATCTTGATCAATCATTGTATTCAGAACTGATGTTGTTTGCCAAAAAGATTGCAACAGCAGTGGAGAAGAGTATTCCATGTAAAAGGATAGGTGTTGCTGTAATTGGTCTGGAAGTGCCGCATGCACATATTCATCTCCTGCCATTAAACAGTATGAAGGATATTAATTTCAGTCTTCCGAAAATGAATCCATCCAAAGAAGAATTACAGGCAACTGCAGAAAAAATAAAGTCTTCTCTTTAAAGTGCGCGTTCGGGATTTTGCTGAATAAAAGATTTCCAGCCTGAGTAATTTTCCGATCCTCCCGACGATAAACCTTTACCCTGGAAAGAATGGCAAACAGCCACTGCAAGCGCATCAGTAGTATCTTCAAAATATAAATTCTTATCGAAATCAAGCAGTCGCTGAACCATTTCGGCAACCTGTTCTTTAGAGGCACTTCCTTTACCGGTTACTGATTGCTTAACTTTCCTGGGAGAATAACCAGTTACGGGTAAATTACGATGCAGTGCTGCAGCAATAGCAACTCCCTGTGCACGCCCCAGCTTAAGCATCGATTGCACATTCTTGCCATAAAATGGTTCTTCAACAGCAAATTCATCCGGATGAAAATCTTCTATGAGCTTAACTACTCCACGGAAGATGAGTTGTAATTTTGAAAAATGATCTTCTTCATTGGAAACATCAAAAACTCCTGCTGTTACAAGCTGCAGAGATTTATTACGGAGATGAATGATACCATAACCGGTTATGTTTGAACCCGGATCAATGCCCAGGATTATTCTGTCAGTCATTCTATGCAAATGTATTAAAGCAGAACGTTGAAACTGCACTTTAATTTATTCTTTTGCAGGGTGAACAGCTTAACAAAATCCGGACTTTATACGTAAAAGAGGATCAGGTAAATAAATTATGACTTTCAAAATAAGCAGTAAGTGGAAAACAACTATTAAGGTAGTGTTGATGCTGCTTTCTTTTGTGTTGATTTATTTCCAGGTGAAAAGTGGTGAAGTGAAGTCAGGTTGGATGATGATCAGAGATCATGTTCAGTCAGGAAGTCATTCACGTAAATATATATATACGGTTATACTCCTGATGCCGGTTAACTGGATTCTTGAAACAGTTAAGTGGAAAATGTTATGCAGTAATTTTTTTCCGCAGAGTTTTATCCGTTCTCTGCGTGGTGTGCTTTCCGGTGTTGCTGTAAGTTTTTTTACTCCCAACCGCAGTGGTGATTTTGCCGGAAGAATTCTTCACCTGCCTGCCGGTCATCGTATTAATGGTACTATTCATTCAGCAGCAGGAAGTATTGCCCAGTTAATGGTAACACTTACTGCAGGATCGTTTTCTTTATTGCTGGTTTTTGATGATATCTTTAATCTCCATGGAATTGCAAGAAGTGCTATATATATAATTCTTCCTGTTTCAATTATCGGATTTCATATTATGTTTTTCCGTATTCCTGTTTTTGGTGATTACCTTTCTCACCTGAAACACAATATTAAGTGGCTTGAAAAACTCAGTTCACTAAAACATATTGAACGGTTACTGCTGGTTAAGGTGTATGCCCTGTCCTTGTTGCGTTATGCCATTTTTACTTTGCAGTTTTATCTTCTCTTACAGGCATTCAGTCCGGTATATTCAGGATGGGTGCCGCTGGTATTAATTATGACTTCTTTTCTTTTCATCTCTGTAATTCCATCATTTGCTCTTGGTGAAATTGGTATACGTGGATCTGTCTGTATATATCTTTTTTCTGCAATGGGATTTCACGGACCGGAAGTTCTTATTGCATCAACAGGAATATGGATGATAAATATTGTACTGCCAGCATTAGCCGGTGCAGTAAGTATGTTGTATTTTAAAATCGGCACATGATATTTTTCCTTATCATTTGCACGCTGATAATTGTTGCCTACTGTTTGTTGCTGCTGTTTCAGTATTCGGGTTTTAAAGAGGAAGTTATTTCTTCTGATTCTGCTGCTGATGTTTTTGTAACGGTAATTATTCCCGTGAGGAATGAAGAAAAATATATAACAGCATTGCTCGACGCGCTTGCACTTCAGGAATATCCATCATCATTGCTGGAAGTACTGGTTGTAAATGATCATTCTGACGATGCAACAACGGCACTGGTAACAGCATATATAAAAGGAAATAAACTGAAGCAACTGCAAATCCTTCACCTGGAAAAAACAACAGGTAAAAAACAGGCAATCACACATGGTGTTAATCATGCAAAAGGGGAACTTATTATTACTACTGATGCTGATTGCACAATGGGAAGTAAATGGTGCCTTACCATTGCACAAGTGTATCAAGAGATAAAACCATCCATGATTGTTGCTCCTGTTTCTATTTCCGGGGAAGAAGGAATTATTAATGACTGGCAACAACTGGAATATATAGCCATGCAGGTTTGTGGTGGAGGATCTTTAAAGAAAGGAAAACCTTTGTTGTGCAGTGGTGCTAACATCGCTTTTTCAAAAGTTGCTTTTCAGGAATTGAATGGATATGAAGGAAATGAAAATATTGCTTCCGGTGATGATACTTTTCTGATGTTGAAAATGTATGAAAAATACGGAGCACCTTATGCACTTATAAATGATAAAGCCAATGTTGTTTCTGCACCATTAATGAATACTGCCGGTATTGTGAATCAGCGAATCCGCTGGGGGGAAAAGATCAGGTATTACAACAGCAATTATATAAAGCTTACAGGACTTGTAGTGTTGTTGTGTAATATTGTTTTTGTTCTATCGTTACCAGCATTATTTGCCGGTTGGTTTTTGCCTTTCCTGGTTGTTGTACCTTTGAAACTTTTGGTTGATTATCTGATTCTGAAAAAAGGAATACACTACTTTCACTTCGACAGAAAGAGTAGCCTGATGCCATCTTTATTACTTTATCCTGTTCTCTTTCTGTTTATAACTCTCTCTTCTTTTAAAGGAAAGTATGAGTGGAAAGGCAGAACCTATAACCAGTGAATGCGATTTTTCAACATTACACAGCATTAACTTTAAATTACATTACTTTGTACCTCTGAAAATACACGAAATAATAATGAGGAAATATATACTGGTTCTCTTGTCGATACTGATCACTGTAGTTTGTAATGCTCAGAAGAAAGAGCCGCCAATAAAACCTTTTTCACAGGATGAATTGTCTGATGCCAAACATGAAGCATCTACGCTTTTTAAAAGTGAGAATTACAGAATGGCAAAAACATTTTATGAAAGATTGTTGGTTAACGATCCCAAGGATGTTGATTTTAATTACAGGCTGGCCATATGTTTTCTGAATACAAATATTAATAAAGCGAAGGCGATACCACTTCTTGAATATGTAGTGAATGCCAACAGTAAGGATATTCCGAAAGATGCTTTGTTTGATTTGGGAAGAGCATATCATTATGGAAATCTGTTCGAAAAAGCAAATGAAACTTTTGAAAGATACAGAGAATCAAAAAAGGGAAGTGTTGATTCAAAACTGAAATTTGATTTGTGGGTGGAGTGGAGTCATAAAGCAAAAGAGATGACAGAAAATCCAATAGCAGTATCATTTGAAAATTTAGGTAAAGCAATAAATTCTCCTACTGCAGACTATAAACCGGTGATTGGTGCAAACGACAGCGTAGTTTATTTTTCTTCTGCAAGAAAAGGAAATACCGGTGGACTTACTGATGATCTGGGTGATATTCCTGCTGATGTATTTTATTTTACACAGGGAGATTCATCGCGCAGTAAAGCGAAGAATGCCGGTACTAATATTAATACTGCATTTTATGAGGAGTGTCTCAACCTCAACATGAATGGCGACAGAATGATTATATATATGGAAGGTGAGGTTCAGGGTGATTTGTTTATTGCTGATCTGAAAGGAAAACAATGGAATAAATCAGTTTCAATGGGAAAAAGTTTTGTTACAAAGTCATTTGAAACCGGAGCCACTTTATCTCCCGATGGACTGACTTTATATTTTTCTGCTGAAGCGGATGGAAGTAAAACAGGGAAGGATATATATAAATGTACACGTACACTACAAACGGATTGGTCGAAACCGGAACGACTTGGTGATAATATAAATACGAAGGAAGATGAGGATTGTCCGTATCTGTGGCTGGATGGAAAAACTCTTTTCTTCAGTTCAAAAGGTTGGCCTGGTATGGGTGGTTATGATATTTTTAAATCTGTGATGAACAGTCCAAGTGAAGGTTTTGGTAAACCGGAGAATATCGGTTATCCGTTAAATTCTACCTATGATGATCTGGGAATTGCATTAACAGTAAATGGTAAGTCTGCTTACATTTCACAGGTGCGCGACAGTGGCTTTGGTGAATCGGATATATATAAAGTAACATTGATGGAACCATTGGTCACTGAAAAACTTTGTCTGCTTTCTGTGCTGGCTTTGTCGCCGGTAAATACTGCTGCAAAAGGTGCAATTGTAACTGTTAACAACTCTTCATCAGGAGATCTTGTTTTTACCTGTGAGACAAATGATGCTTCAGGAAAATTTGATGTAGCATTACCAACAGGTGCATATAAAGTTGCTATCCGTCACCCGAAATTGGGAAAAGTAGAAGAAGAAGTTTTGATTAATGCTGTAGAAACTTCAAAGATTTCTATGACGATGCAGTTTAAATAAACCTGTATCAGGAATTTACTTTTGCACTTTTATGCTTCTCATAAAGCTGATGAATAATACCATCACTTAATCCGATCTGTGGTACAATAATGTCGTTGATAGCAGCGCATTTCATTACAGTAAGAAATATTCTTGCAGCAGGTACTATTACATCTGCACGATCAGGATTAAGTCCCATCATAGTAATCCTGTCTTCAAAAGAAGTATCCTGCAGTAAATCATAAAGTTCTCTTATTTTATCAATAGTTAGCGGCTTACTTTCTTTACGTACACCCATTTTAAAAAGTTTATTGATGTTTCCTCCTGATCCGATTCCTGTAAGTGGATGATGACCTGCACTTTTTTCTCTTATCCATTCTTTAAACTGATTCCATGTCTCTTTAGAAACCTGGTTCTCCAGCATTCTTATGGTGCCAATATTAAAGGACTGGCTTTCGAGTACTTTGTTTTCAGAAAATAAAGTAAGTTCTGTACTTCCTCCTCCTACATCAATATATAAATAAGATTGTGAGTGATCCAGATGTTCGGCAATGTGATTGGAGTAAATGATAAATGCTTCTGTTCTTCCATCAATCAGTTCGATATCAATTCCGCATTCTTTATATACACGATCAATAAGTTGTTGACTGTTGGATGCTTCGCGCATAGCAGCTGTTGCACAGGCATGATAATCGAGTACATCAAATGCATCAATCAGTAATTTATATGCCTGCATTACTTTAACAAACTGCTCTTCTTTTTCTGCAGTGATCTTTCCATGCCGGAATGCATCTTCTCCCAAACGGATCGGCATTCGCACCAGTTCTGCTTTTTTAAAAATTACTTCTGATTCTGTTTCAAACACGTTACACAGTAACAGCCGTACAGCATTTGATCCAATATCGATAGCAGCGAAACGCATGATTATTTTCTTAGTGCAAAGAAAGTAATATCATGACAGATAACGATAGATTGCATCCTGTGATCGTGATTTATCTTTATTAACGTTGCTTCGGTATTGATTATCCTGTTCTGCATTTATTTTTCTTGCCTTCACCTGGTCTTTCCACTGTAACTCCAGGATGTGTTTTAATTCTTCTTTTATTGCTGCATCATAAACCGGAACACTAACTTCTGAACGCAGATCCAGGTTGCGTGCCATCCAGTCCGCAGATGAAAGATACACTTTCTGATTTCCCTCATCACTGAAAATAAAAATGCGCGCATGTTCCAGGTATTTATCCACGATGCTGATCACTTCAATGTTTTCACTTAAATCTTTTATTCCCGGAACCAATGAACAAATACTTCTGATGATCATTCTTATTTTAACACCTGCTTTTGAGGCATCATATAATTTCCTGATCAGTTCCAGATCAGTAAGACTGTTCATCTTTAAAAACATCCATGCTTCCTTTCCCTTCTTTGCACTTTCAATTTCTTTATTGATAAGATGTATCATCTTTTTGCGCATATAAAATGGTGATACAATCAGATGTTTGTAGCTGCCGGTTTTGTAATTGTCTTTGTAGAACAAAAACATCCGTGCAACTTCATCAGTAATATTTTTATCAGCGGTAAGTAAACTGTGATCACAATACAACTTTGCTGTGTCTTCATTAAAATTACCTGTTCCGATATGAGCATAATGTACATCTTTTCCATGCTCCGTTCGTGTAATGAGAAAAAGCTTGCTGTGAAGTTTCAATCCCGGAACTCCATATATAACTTTTGCACCTTCCTCCTGTAATTTATTTGCCCATCTGATGTTTGCTTCCTCATCAAAACGTGCCTGAAGTTCAACAACAACAGTTACCTGCTTACCATTTTTAATTGCGTTGATAAGGTTGTTAATGATGTTTGAATTTTTTCCGGCGCGATAAAGTGTTATATTAATTGATTTTACTTTTGGATCTATGGATGCTTCACGCAATACATCTATTATATAACCATAACTCTGGTAAGGAAAACTTAACAGGATATCTTTTTGTTTAATGATGTCGAGCAGACTCGTTCTTGGCTTCAGTAATTTATGTGACAGTGGTTTAACAGGAGGATAACGCAACTCATTTCGCTTCAGTAACGGAAAGTTGATAAAGTCAATGAAGTTATGATATCTTCCTCCGGGAACAGGTTGATTGTCTTTGCCAAAGTGTAATCTCTTAAATAAAAATGTCTGAACTTCCTGTGGCATAGTTTCATCATACGTTAAACGTACCGGCTGTGCTGTTCTGCGCTTCTTTAAACTTTCTGAAACTTTTTTTACAAGACTCTTTGTTACATCCTGTTCAATATCCAGTTCTGCATCACGTGTTATTTTAATGGTGTATGCATTAATGCTTTCATATTTAAAATTAAAAAAGATATCATTAAGACAATACCTTATCACATCATCCAGCAGTATTATATATTTATTGTCTTTAGGCAAAACAATAAAACGCGGAATGGAATTGGGAATTTCAATAATAGCATGACGTATCTTTTCTTTTTTTCCTTCATGCATCATAGCCACCATAAAATAAATTCCACGGTCGCGGAGATAGGGAAACTGTGGTGCATTATCCACCATGATGGGTGTTAATACAGGCATCACATTATCATTAAAATATTGCCGTACAAACTGACCCTGATCAATGGTAAGCTGCGATTCGTTGATAATAAATACTCCCTGTATTGCAAGTTCTTTTAAAATATTCTGATAGGATTCATCAAAACGATCCTGTTGACCTGCTAAATTTTCCAGTATCTGTTTCAAAACCGAATCCGGTGCAAATCCACCAAGCATTGCTGCTGCTTTTGATCCACCTGTTTTTTTTATTCTTCTGATGGTGGCCACACGCACTCTGAAAAACTCATCGAGATTGCTGGAATAAATTCCTAAAAATTTTAAACGATCTAATAATGGAACAGTAACATCGTTGGCTTCCTGTAAAACCCTGTCATTAAATGAAAGCCAGCTAATATCCCTGTTAACAAGGGCCAACGTTTCCTTCTTCAAAATTCAAGACGTAAAAAATGAATATGCAATTATTGTTTTACTACAGGCTTCTTTGTAGCTAACGATTTGGAAATCTTTTTTCCTTTTTTAGCAGTAGATTTTTTAGCAGCAGGTTTTTTCTTTTTAACTTTTTTATCCGCTTTATTTTTATCATCCACTTTAGCCGCTTTCTTAGCAAGCTGTTTCGCCGATGATTTTATCAGCTTTTCCGTTTTGTCGTTTAAAGCTGCTCCGGAACTTTTTAGTATTTCCTGAATCGCAAGAACAATCTTTGATTCTATTGCTTTACGGGTTGATTTGTCCATAATGGTTGATGTTATTTGTTAATGCATCTCAGTAAAAACTATGCATCACGCAAATATCAATAAAAAGTAGGTTATTCAGGTATTACCTGTCATTAATCTTAACAATTACTTAATATGATATTATGCTGCGTATTTCAAAACTGCAGTCTTTAAAACATCGTTGAGATTTACATCCAGCAGCCTGGAATAAGAACTCCTGTCACGGTCAGTATCATTTATTTTATACCATACTGATGTAGAAGTATTATAAACGAATGCTTCTTTTACACGGTATATCTCACTGATAATTTCTACACTGTTTAAGGTAGATTTTAAATCTTCATTGGTACACAATTCAATTATAAGGTCGGGAGAAAAATTATTGTTGATGTTATATACAATTACATCAGCTACATCACTATCCATGTTATGTAAATCAATGTATGATTCATTAACCACTTCATAAGTTTTCCTGTTAAACATCCGCGAAAGATGGTGTGATAAAACGGAGGCCAGAAATTTCTGATAGGCAGAATCCTGAGAAAACCAGTTTTTAAATTGTAAGGAAGCCATGATGTTGTTATTTGTATCAAAGCTACTTCAATTAACAACCGGCTGTTGATAGTATCTGCATTCTTAACATAATGATAATACT
>JBDTVD010000051.1:0-15293 GCA_040007375.1 Bacteroidota bacterium
TATAAATTTAAATTATTTTCTTCTGAAAAAGTTCTTGAGAAAGGCGTTAATTGTTACTACTACTCCGACAGGACTGATAAAGATTCTATTTTTTCATTTTATATAAATTCCGGAATGAGTCCAATGTTCATCTACAGTAATAATATATTATATCATTTTTATTCAGATGCCAGTGAAAAACTTTACGGAATGAAAATCCTCGATACAATATCAATAAAAAAAGTAATTCAGGGAAACCTGGATCATCACATGATTTGTATTCCTTTTTTGCAATGCAATTTTTTTGAATCTTATCTTAAGGAGCTACCCAATGTTAATATCGATGCTGAATACTCATTAACTGTTGATTCTTTGAATTATATAGTTACAAGAAAGGAAATTATAAATACAAAATTCAATGAGGTTCGTACCGAAAAGCTCACCATCAATAAATTTTCATTTTTATTATCTGGTTACTCGGAAGAATATAGTATGTATGAAGGAAGGCAATTCAGGGAATACGAAATCAATATACTACCCTCTTCTCAGCTTATGATTCCATTGGAAGATAGGCTGGCTGATTTGCTAAAGGAATACAAGCCTGATTTTAAAAATCCAACTACTCATTAAATTAAAACCCGCCCAATGAATATTTACTCCTTAACCACTTTTATATAGAGCACCTTTTTTTCCGTTCTGAACTCCAGTAAATAAAACCCAGCTTCCAGGTAAGAAACATCAAGAAGATTTTCAGTTGGCTTTTCTGTTTTTCGCAATCTTCCTGATGAATCAAAAATTCTTACCTGCTCAACACTTTCTTTAGAATCCATTTTTATATGAAGAATCCCGGAAAACGGATTGGGATAAACTCCGGCAATCTCTTTTGCATACTCTGAAACAGCAGCCAGCGGTACAAAATACACAGCAGTGAAAAGAGTGTCTACAATAACCGTCGACTGTGTAGTGTAAGGCCATACCACAACTATATCATTTCCCGGACGAAAAAACTGCGGTGTAAATATATACCCCTGTGATCCTGCGGGATTGGCATAAAGCTGCACCGTATCATTGGGCAGCAGTACAAAGTTTGGGTTGTTGCTGAAGTAAATTACATCAGGAACTGAATCGCCCATTATGAGAATCTGAAGCGGGCCCTGGTAAGGACTGGCACCTACATTTTTCAGATTGAAACCAACGGGATACGAAATACCTTCATATGCCGTATCAGGAAAATTGATCAGGCTCATTATCCGGAGTTGCGCACTTTGTGCCTGTGTAACACTGATGCCGCCGAAAGCCAGAAGAATAACAATGAGTATACGTTTGAGCATTGGTTCCTTTGTGAGATTTACTTCATGGATGTACACCATCCAAAACAAATGTACGACCTATCTGCTATAAGGTAATAATGAGTTGTCATATTTCTTACGCGCCTAAATCTTTGAATTGATGTTACAATCTCTTAGCTTAGCGTCTTTATCTCTATTTATATGAACATACTAAGACACCTTGTGCCCGGTTTGAACAAAGAGCAGGTGCGTTTCTTTAAATTGTATGCAGGACGCATTATGACTACTGAAGAACGGAAAGATATGTTGTTGTTTGACTTCATCAGGAAGTCGGGAAAAGATTTTGATGAAGAGAAAGCATTTGAAAAAATTTATGGTGGAAAAGATAAGAATGCATTTTACCGTTTAAAGAACAGACTGATCAACGACATCAATAAAAGTCTTACAATACATCATTTCGAAGATGATGATTTTATATATGCCTGTCATATGCTGGCGCTTTATCGTTTTTTTTCTGTACGTAATTTATGGCAGGAAGCACATTACTATTTAAAGAAAGCAGAGTCCTGTGCAAAGAGCCTGGAGAATTTTGAATTGCTGGATTTGATTTATGGTGAATACATCCGGTTGTCACATGAAACATTACACATCAACCCGGAATTATATATAAAGAAAAGGCTGGAGAACCAGAAGCAACTCATGCAGCTTCGTGCCATTGATGATCTTCTTGCTGCAGTAACCTATAAATTAAAAATCAGTCAAAATTTTGCTTCCGGGAAAAATCCTCTACTGGATCTCCTCAAGAAGAGTATTGATGATTTTATTAAGGATAAAGATCTTCGCAAAAGCCCTACACTCCGTTTCCGTTTATACAAAGCAGTAAGCCAGTTATTGTTGCAACGGCATGATTATACAGCGTTGGAAAATTATCTTCTTACTGTATTCCCTGAATTTGAAAAAGATCAGTTGTTTGATAAAAGTAATCATGATACCAAACTACAGATGCTTACTTATATCGTTAATACACTTTTCAAAAACAATAAATTAAAACTATCGCTTCAATATGCGGAAAAATTAAAGGCAGCGATGGAAGAATATCATCACCTGTTATATGATAAATATATATTCTTTTACTACAACGCACAGGTTATTAATTATTCGCAACTCAATCCGAAAAAAGCAAAAGAAATTTTAGAAGACCTGAAGGATAATGAAAAAATAAAATCCAATTCTTTTTATCATCTCTTTGTTTATCTCAATCTTGCTGTAGTTTTATTTACGCTGAAGATGTATAAAGATGCAGCCCGTCAGCTTACCCGATTGTATCTCCTCGATGGATATAAAAATGCAGAACCCACATTAAAGCTGAAGATTGCTGTTGCTGAACTCATCATCCGATACCAGCTTGGTGATTTTGAAGTTTTAAAGACGAAACATCAGCAGGTAATGAAGGATTTCAGGGATCTTTTAGCCAGCGAAGAAATGCTGAATGAGAAAGAAATTATCAGCTTTATGCCAGACCTGATCAACACCACGCATCTGCCTAAAAACAAGACCCTCATCGCTCGTATAAACCGTTTTCTTGACTCAGAGAACCAGAAGAACGACGGTGACACCGAAGTTATCAATTACCGGAACTGGCTCAATAGCCTGGGAATTAAAAGATGATCTGGACACGTAAGAACTAATGAAGGTAACCCATCGACACATGAAACACTGACCTACCTTTGTTCTGTTAAAAAGCTAAAACCATTCTGATATGAAATCACTCTTTACTTATTTACTGCTGCTTACAGCAATCCTTTCTTTTGAGAAAGCGCATGCACAACCGATGGGATGTCTTGCTACATTTAATTCAACAACAGATTCGTCTGGCAACCATGTTAGTTTCAACAACACTTCATCAGGATCTTATACAAGCCTGTTCTGGAGTTTTGGTGATGGAACGGGTTCATCACAAAACAATCCTGTGCATGTGTATAACACTCAGGGCCCATGGATTGTTTGTCTTACTATCTGGGACAGTATCAACATCTGTCAGTCTACCACCTGCGATACTGTTTATGGTCCTGTAACCAACACCTGTTCTGCTTATTTCGGAATGCAGGTATCAGCAGCGAATGTTTATTTCTATGGTTATCTCACGAGTGGAAACAATCCTGTTTCATATATATGGGATTTCGGTGATGGTACAACAGGAACTTCATCCTCTCCACAACACAATTATGCAACTGCCGGAACTTACCAGGTTTGCCTTCAGATTACAACTGCCGGCGGATGTGTAGCAAATTATTGTAACAGTGTTGTTGTGAACAGCACTCCACCATGCAATGCTTCTTTCACTGCACAAAGCAATGGTTTATTTAACAGCATTCAGTTTATCAATACATCAGTTGGAAATAATCAGACATACTACTGGACTTTTGGTGATGGTACTTCTTCCACACAGAATAATCCTGTTCATATATATGCCACTGCAGGAACTTACCAGGCTTGTCTTACAGTTGGTAATCCTGTTGATAGTTGCTACAGTACTTTCTGCAGTACAATTACTGTTGGTAACACGGTAGGTTGCAATGCACAATTCGGAGTTCAGAATGTACAGCTTGCTTATACTTTTTATGCTTCCTCCTCTGCAGGCATGTCGCACTACTGGAATTTTGGTGATGGTACCATTTCATACAGTGCCAGCCCTACACATACTTATGCAGGTGCAGGAACTTACCAGGTTTGTCATACCATTACAGATTCCATCAATCAGTGCAATGATACCTGGTGCGATACTATTATTATTTCTGTAGCTGGTTGCACAGTTAATTATACATATACTACCGACAGTACCGGAACACTTTTAACTTTCAGTGGAAGTTCAACAGGAGTTCAGGGAATATATCAGTGGAGTTTTGGTGATGGTACCGGAGGACAAGGTGCATCAATCACACATCAGTTTATCAATCCGGGTGCTTATATAATTTGTCTGTCCGTTATGGCTTCTCCGAATGGAGGTGTGTTATGTTCTTTCTGTGATTCAGTTATTGTAGGATCAGCTAATGTTTGTGTTCCGGTATTCTATACTTATCCTGATTCAAATGTTATTGGAAACGGGAACTTAAATTTCGGTATATATAATCCTTGCGGAGGAACACAATATGTGTGGACTTTTGGTGATGGCACAACAGGAAGCGGCAGTTCACCGGTTCATAATTATTCTGACAGTGGATGGTATAACGTATGTGTAACTGCGTTTACTCCAAATGGCACTTATCAGTTCTGCGACAGTGTATATTCATTCCGGTTATCTACAGGAATTAATGAAACAGCAGCCAGCATCAGATTAAATGTATTTCCAAATCCGGTAAGAGAAACTTCAGGTATTGAATTTATCCTTTCACAGAAATCAGAAGTTACTATCACATTAACTGATATTCAGGGCAAAATTCAGTCAGTTGTTTACAAAGGCAGCATGCAAAGCGGTCGTCAGCACGTGGATTTGAATGCAGGTCATTTACAGAGTGGAATTTATCTCATCAATATGATTGTTAACGGTTCAGCTATACATCAACGGATTGCAGTTGAATAATATTCCCTTTTAGATTTTAGAATGTGATCGTCCTGCCTTGCCAGCGGGACGATTTTTTTATGCTTTCTTTGCACCATGCAGCAATTGTCGGTAGCAATTATTTCATTCAATGAAGAACTGAATATTGCCCGTTGTATTGAAAGTGTTTTACCGGTGGCTGATGAAATCATCCTGGTAGATTCTTTTTCCTGCGACAAAACGCTGGAGATAAGCAGCCGTTATCCTGTTAAAATAATACAGCATACGTTTGATGGCTATATTGAACAGAAGAATTATGCATTAAGCTGCTGTACTCATGAATATATATTATCTCTTGATGCTGATGAGGCTTTGTCGGAAGAACTTACAGCAAGCATCCTGGAAATAAAAGCCAACGCTGAATGTGATGGTTATATCATGAGCCGCCTTACCAACTACTGCGGAAAATGGATTCACCATTGCGGATGGTATCCTGATAAAAAACTCCGCATCTTCAACAGAAAAGGTAAATGGGGAGGAACAAATCCACACGATAAATTAGTGTTGCCCGAAGGAAGCAATGTTTGCACACTCAAAGGAGATCTGCTTCATTTTTCATATTACACAATGAATGATCATATGGATCAGATTAAAAAGTTTACGGAGATTGGAGCAAATGAAGCATGGAAGAGTGGTGTGCGTTCATCAATTTTTAAAATTTTATATAAGCCCGTTGTAAAATTTCTACGTGATTATTTTTTAAAGCTGGGAATGCTGGATGGTTTCTTTGGATTTGTGATTTGCATTAATTCTTCTTTTGCCACCTATTTAAAATATACCAGGTTATATATTCTGCAACAGGAAAAGAAATGACCATTATTATCAGTCGTACAGATGCTATTGGTGATGTAGTGCTCACACTTCCACTGGCAGGAATAATTAAAAGTAATTTTCCGGAATGCAAAATACTTTTCTTAGGAAAAACTTATACGCAACCTGTTATTGCATTGAGCAAGTATGTTAACGGTTTTATTAATTACGATGATTTTATAAAGTTAAATGAAAAGGATCGTGCTGATTTTTTAAGATCTTTTAATGCTACTGATATATTACATGTTTTCCCGCGAAAGGAAATTGCATACGCAGCAAAAAAGGCAGGAATAAAAAACAGGACAGGAACTTCACATCGTTTGTATCACTGGTTCACCTGCAATAAACTCATCAGCTTCAGCAGAAAGAATTCAGATTTACATGAAGCACAGTTGAATTGCATGTTATTGAAAAGCCTTCAATTAAAAGTTGATTATTCAAAAGCAGAATTAATTTCCTTCTATGGAATGAACTGCAGTTATTCTCTGCCTCAACAGGTAACGGATCTTTTAAACAGTAATAAATTAAATGTTATCATTCATCCACGTTCACATGGCAGCGCTCGTGAATGGGGACTATCAAATTATAAAGATCTTATATATATGCTTCATGCAGCCGGAGTGAATTGTTTGATAACAGGTTCACCGGTGGAGCAGGAAGAGTTAAAAGAATGGATGAAAACACTTCCTGAAGGAGTAAATGATCTTACAGGAAAATTGCAGTTGAAAGAGTTAATTGCTTTGCTGAATGTTGCTGATGGAATTGTTGCAGGAAGCACAGGTCCGTTGCATATCGCTGCTGCATTAGGAAAAAACACACTGGGATTTTATCCTCCGATCCGGCCGATGCATGCAGGTCGATGGGCACCACTGGGTTTGAAAGCAGGTTATGTAACTTTTGATAAAGACTGCAACGATTGCAAAAAAAATCCGGAAGGATGTACCTGTATTAAAAATATTTCTACAAAACACGCTGCTGAATTAATTTTGAAGTGGAAAAAATGAGTTCAGATAACGATCGTATTAAAGAGCTGGTTGCTGCATTACCGGGAAATCCCGGTGTGTACCAGTATTACAATAAAGAGGGTCATCTTTTATATATAGGAAAAGCAAAAAATCTGAAGAAGAGAGTCAGCAGCTATTTCAATAAAAATTACCAGAATGCAAAAACAGCAAGGATGGTTTCTCAGATTGAAGACATCCGTTACATTGTTGTAGAAACAGAATATGATGCATTGTTGCTGGAAAATAACCTGATAAAAAATCATCAGCCTAAATACAATATCAATTTAAAAGATGATAAAACTTATCCCTGGATCATTATCAAGAATGAACGTTTCCCCCGTATTTTTTACACACGGAAATTTATAAAAGATGGGTCGCAGTATTTTGGTCCGTATGCATCAGGAACCATTATGCATACATTACTCGATTTAATTAAGGAAATATATAAACTTCGTAATTGCAGCTTAAATTTATCAGAAGAAAATATTGAGAAGAAGAAATTTAAAGTCTGCCTGGAATATCATATCGGGAATTGTAAAGGTCCATGTGAAGGATTGCAATCACAAACGGATTATGATGATGCCGTTTCGGGAATAAGGGAATTACTTCGTGGAAATATTAACTGGGTGATACAACACCTGGAAATACAGATGAAACAAAGTGCGGAGCGACATGATTTTGAACAGGCACAGCTCTTCAAAGAAAAACTGGAAAAGCTGGAACGTTATAAAAGCAAATCAGTAATTGTAAATCCTGCAATACATAATATTGATGTATGTTCATTTATTATGGATGATGATGTGGCTTATATAAATTTTTTAAAAGTGATGAATGGTGCCATCATACAATCACATACCATGGAGATGCGCAGAAAGCTGGATGAAGAACCTGCAGAACTTCTTTCCATCGCCATCAGTGAATTGCGTGAACGGATGAAGAGTGAATCAAAAGAAATATTGGTTCCCTTTCTGCCTGATGTGGAAGAACCCGGAGTGGAATATATAATTCCGAAAATCGGTGATAAAAAACACCTGCTGAATCTCTCCGAAAAAAATGCATCTTACTATAGAAAAGACAGATTGGAACAACAGGATAAATTAAATCCGGAACATCGCATTGAACGATTGATGTTGCAGATGCAGAAAGATCTTCGTCTCCCTGAAAAACCATATCATATTGAATGTTTTGATAATTCTAATTTCCAGGGTGACTATGCTGTTGCAGCAATGAGTGTTTTTAAAAACGGCAGACCATCGAAAAATGATTATCGTCATTATAATATTAAAACAGTAACCGGTCCTGATGATTTTGCTTCTATGGAAGAAGTAATTTACCGTCGTTATAAAAGAGTGCTGGAAGAAAATCAACCGTTACCTCAGCTCATTGTTATTGATGGTGGAAAAGGTCAGTTATCGGCTGCATTGGAAAGTCTTGAGAAATTAAATCTCAGAGGTAAAATGAGTATCATTGGTATTGCAAAAAAACTGGAAGAGATTTATTATCCTGGCGATTCAGTGCCCATGTATCTCGACAAAAAAAGTGAGACATTAAGAATTATTCAGCAGCTTCGTGATGAAGTGCATCGCTTTGGTATTACACATCATCGCAATAAAAGAAGTAAAGAAACTATCCGTACGGAGTTGAATGATATTAAAGGAATAGGTAATGCAACGGCTGAAACATTACTGAAACATTTTCGCTCCGTAAAAAAAATAAAAGAAGCTTCGCTGGAGGAAATAAGTGAAGTAGTTGGTAAATCGAAAGCACAAGTAGTGCAGAATTATTTTTCTCAAAAAAACTAAACTACTTTGCCGGAGTGAAATGAATACTTTTTTCTGCAGATGTGATGGCATAATTTTTTAAACGCCGATACAAAATTAATTTTTTGTTTAATGAATTCTTCCCTCTTACAGCTTACCGGTAAAAGTATTTATTGTGAAAGGGCAGATGTACATATTGACCCCTGGATTCCGGTTGATCGTGCTATTATAACCCATGCACACAGTGATCATGCACGCAGCGGAAGTAAAAATTATCTTTCACATAAACACAGTGCTGCCATATTGCGTTTACGACTGGGAGCAGATATTTCTCTTCAGACAGTTGAGTATGGTGAGCAATTCAATATAAATGGTGTAACATTTTCATTACATCCTGCCGGACATATTATCGGTTCTGCTCAAGTGCGTGTTGAATACAAAGGTGAAGTATGGGTTTTTAGTGGTGATTATAAAACAGAAGATGATCATTTCTCTGCACCATTTGAAACAGTGAAGTGCAATGTGTTTATTACTGAATCAACATTTGGACTTCCTATATATAAATGGCAGTCGCAAAAAAAAGTTTTTGATGAAATAAATGCATGGCATCGTAAAAATAAAGAGAACGGTAAAACAAGTTTACTGATGGGATACTCATTGGGAAAGATGCAACGTATATTAAAAAATATTTCCATTGATGATGAACAGATTTTTGCACATGGTGCAGTTTTCAATTGCAATGAAACATTAAGACAGGCAGGTTTTGATTTACCACCGTTAACATTAATAACGAAAGAAACAGACAAAAAGAAATTACAGGGAGCATTAGTGCTGGCACCTCCTTCTGCAGGCGGAAGTTTATGGATGAAGAAATTTACTGCTGCCTCTACTGGATATTGTTCCGGATGGATGTTAGTACGTGGAGCAAAAAACCGTCGTGCCATTGACCAGGGTTTTGTATTAAGCGATCATGCAGACTGGAATGAATTAAATGATACCATAAAAAATACGGGTGCAGAGAAAATCTTTATTACTCATGGATATACAAGTGTGCTATCAAGGTGGTTGAATGAAAATAATATTGCAGCAGCAGAAGTGCAAACTATGTATGGAACAGAAACAGAGGAAGAAAATACAAATAACACAATTTCCACTGAAACAATTTAATCTTCATTATGCAACTCTTCACAGATCTTTTTCTAAATCTAGACAGAACGAATAAAACCAATGATAAGATTGAGTTGCTTAAAAATTATTTTATTGAAGCTGATGAAAATGATAAAATCTGGGCCTTGGCTTTATTCACCGGACGAAGACCTTCATTTAAAGTAAACAGTACTCAGGTACAACAATGGGCAGCAGCAGAAGCAAAAATTCCTGACTGGCTTTTCAGAGAAAGCTATCACAGCGTTGGTGATCTTGGTGAAACCATTTCATTGATTCTTCCTTCACATGAAAATACAATGCAGGAAAAATCGTTGAGCGAATGGTTTGCGTATTTAAGTCAGTTACCTGGTATGAGTGAAGAAGAAAAAAGAAATCACATAACAGAAGCATGGAAGCAATTGACACAACATGAAAAGTTTGTATTTAATAAATTATTAATGGGAAGCTTTCGCATTGGTGTATCGCAAACATTGGTGGTGCGTGCTATTGCAGAAGCTACTGCTGTTGAGCCGGAAATTATTGCACATCGCATCATGGGTAAATGGACTCCTCATAATAGTACTTTTGAAAATCTTATTTTAAAAGAAGATAAGAATGACAATGCATCACGTCCATATCCTTTTTTTCTTTCTTATGCAATTGAAGAAGAACTTCCGCACTTAGGAACTCCTGATGAATGGTCGGTTGAATGGAAATGGGATGGTATTCGTTCGCAAATAATTTTCCGCAATCAGGAATTATTTATTTGGACAAGAGGAGAAGAACTTGCAACTGATAAATTTCCGGAATTACATATTCTGAAATCACTGCTCCCTGAAGGTACTGTTCTTGATGGTGAAATTGTAAGTTATCGTGATAATAAACCGCTTCCATTTACAGTTTTACAAAAGAGAATAGGAAGAAAAAATCCTGATAAAAAAATTCTGCAGGAAGCTCCTGTTGCATTCATAGCATACGATTTACTGGAAGAGAATGGCAACGATCTTCGCTCACTACCTTTTCAACAAAGAAGAGAAAAACTGGAACAACTTTGCAGAAGTATTTCATCACCGGAAATAATTACCATCTCTCCGTTAATTAACTTCAATCAATGGGAAGAACTTCAGCAATTGCATAATCAATCGAGAGAACATGCTGCAGAAGGATTTATGATTAAAAGAAAAACCAGTGCTTACCAGGTTGGACGACGTAAAGGCGACTGGTGGAAATGGAAAGTAAATCCACTCAGCATTGACGGTGTTCTGGTGTATGCGCAAAAAGGTCATGGAAGAAGAGCAGAGCTTTACACCGATTATACTTTTGCTGTATGGAATGAGGAGAAAAAATTAATTCCTTTTGCAAAGGCCTATTCCGGATTAACGGACGAAGAAATAAGAAAAGTAGACTATTTTATTAAACAACATACCATCGAAAAATTCGGTCCTGTACGAACTGTTACTCCACAATTGGTTTTTGAAATTGGGTTTGAAGGTATCAATGCTTCCAGTCGTCATAAGTCAGGAATTGCATTACGTTTTCCACGTATTCTTCGCTGGCGGAAAGATAAAACAGCAGAAGAAGCTGATACACTTGAAAATCTAAAAGCCATATTAAATTCGTATAAATAATTTTGTATATATATTTTGCAAAATACCAAAGGACATAAAATTCTTTCTGCCTGGCTGAAATCAAAAAACTGGAAACTGGCTCCTTTTCAGAAGGAAACTATCGCTGCATATCTTTCCGGTAAAAGTGGTTTGCTGAATGCTCCGACTGGTAGTGGCAAAACATATGCATTGTGGTTTCCCATTCTTATTAACTATATTAATTCAACATCAGCATATAAAACAAAACCGGCAAAAGGGTTACAGATTTTATGGATTACTCCATTGCGTGCTTTAGCAAAAGATCTTCATCGCAATATGCAGGATGCATGTTCAGGAATGGAAATCACTTTACAGGTTGGAATACGAACAGGTGATATTTCTGCTAAAGAAAGAACACTTCAGAAAAAGCAAATGCCGAATGCTCTTGTTATCACTCCGGAAAGCCTGCATTTATTATTCACTCAAAAAAACAGTTCAGAAATTTTTCAAAACATCAATACTGTTGTTGTTGATGAATGGCATGAACTGATTGGTAGTAAAAGAGGTGTACAGGTTGAACTTGCATTAGCACACTTAAGAAAAATAAATCCTGAATTAAAAGCATGGGGCATCTCTGCAACCATTGGAAATCTGGAACAGGCAAAACAACTTATAACAGGAATAGAAATTAATAATTCTGTTATCATAAAAGCGAAAAGCAAAAAAAATATTATTGTTGAATGCATCTTACCTGAAAAAATTGAAACACTTCCCTGGGCAGGTTATCTTGGATTAAATTTATTGGATAAAGTGGTAGAAGTAATTAAGAAAAGCCGCACTACATTACTCTTTACCAATACACGATCACAAACAGAAATATGGTATCGCAGCATTATAGATAAGTATCCGGAGTTTGCAGGAATTGCAGCTTTGCATCACGGATCACTAGACAGAGAACTACGTGCTTGGGTAGAGGAGTCATTGCACAATGAAAAATTAAAACTGGTTGTCTGCACATCAAGTCTTGATTTAGGAGTAGATTTTCGTCCTGTTGAAACAGTGATACAAGTAGGAAGTCCGAAAAGTATTTCACGCTTTGTACAACGTGCCGGAAGAAGCGGACATCAACCCAATGCCAGCAGCAGAATCTATTTCACTCCAACACATTCACTGGAATTAATTGAAGCGGTTTCGTTGCGTGAAGGAGTAAAAAATAATATACTGGAAGAACGCAATCCTGTTATGAATGCTTATGATGTTTTAGCGCAATGGATGGTTACACTTGCAACAGGTGAAGGATTTAATGAAGCAGAATTATATAGAGAAGTAAAACAAACTTTCTGCTATCAATATCTTCAGAGAAAAGAATGGGAGTGGTTGCTGGGATATATAACAACAGGAAGTTCATCATTGGTTAACTATGATGAATTTAAAAAAGTAGAAGTGCAGGAAACTCTTTTTGTTGTTAAGGATAAAAAAATTGCAGGACGACATCGTATGAGCATGGGAACAATTGTTTCTGACAGTTCACTGCGTGTAAAATTTCAGCATGGAAAATATCTTGGTTCTATTGAAGAATTTTTTATTTCCCGATTAGTTCCCGGAGATGTTTTCTGGTTTGCAGGAATGAATGTGGAGTTTTTAAGAATACGTGAAATGACAGTAACCGTTCGCAGAGCAGAAGGAAAGAAAGGAATTGTTCCGCAATGGATGGGAGGAAGAATGCCATTATCATCTCAACTATCAGCATTCATTCGTCAGAGATTATCTGATGCAATCAGTAATCCTTACAAAGAAATTGAAATTAAAAAACTCCAGCCATTGCTCGAATTACAGAATACACGATCAAAAATTCCTTCCGTAAATGAATTGCTGATAGAACAATATAAAAGTCGTGAAGGATATCATATTTTTATATTTCCTTTTGAAGGAAGACTGGTTCATGAAGGAATGGCTGCGTTAATGGCGTATCGCATCAGTAAGTTAACTCCGATATCATTTTCCATTGCCATGAATGATTATGGTTTTGAATTACTCAGTGATCAATATATAAACATGGAGCAGTTACTGGTTGATATAAAATTATTTTCCACAGAAAATTTACTGGAAGATATTCAACGCAGTGTAAATGCAACAGAAATGGCAAAAAGAAAATTCAGGGAAATTGCTTCTATTGCAGGATTAGTATTCCAGGGGTTTCCTGGCAGACAGATAAAAACAAAACAACTTCAGGCATCTTCTTCATTACTCTTTGATGTTATTTATGAATATGAAAAAGATAATTTATTTATAAGGCAGGCATTCCAGGAAGTGCTGGATTATCAGTTGGAAGAATTACGGCTGAGGAATTCTCTGATCAGAATCAACAGTCAGCATATTATTATTAAGAGTATTTCGAAACCAAGTCCGTTGTCATTTCCTCTTTTAGTAGACCGTTTAAGAGAACAGCTATCCTCAGAAAAACTGGAAGACAGAGTAAAGAAAATGATTAAAGCATACAGTGATGGAGATTGAAATATTCAGTAATCATTTTCTGTTACTGTCTCAAAAGGCTATGTATTGGGAGGAGAAAAAAACACTTTTGATTGCAGATCTTCATCTCGGCAAAATAACGCACTTTAGAAAAGAAGGAATTGCATTACCATCTTCCGCTTATGAAAATAATTTTAAACGACTTGATGAAATCATCAATAGTTTTCTGGTAGAAAGAATAATTCTTCTGGGAGATCTTTTTCATAACAGACATAATGAAGAATGGGATTTGTTTTCAGCATGGAGAAAAAAATACGACATTATAGAGATAATCCTCGTTTTAGGAAATCATGATATTTTACCAACTCATCTTTTTGAAAGCAGCAAAATCAGTTATTACAATAAAGAATATATAGAAGGAAATTTTACTTTCTCGCATCATCCACAGAAAATAATACAACAGAATACATTTACTTTTTGCGGACACATTCATCCGGTTTACTGCTTAAAGTATACAGGAAAACAGAGTTTAAGATTACCTTGTTTCGTGCTTGATCCTTTCCAGGCAATACTTCCTGGTTTTGGTGTGTTTACAGGAGGATTTGAGATGAAAGCGCTGGATAACAGAAAGTTTTTTGTAATAGCAGAGCAGAAGGTCTTTGAAGTGTAACGATGGACCGTTAACCATTGCTTCAACTATAGTCTTGATACTTATGTCTTGATACTTGATACTCCTTCATGGCACATTTATATTGTTGAGATAAAAGTTCAACACTTGTATTTATGCCTGAAGGTCCGTCTATTGTTTTATTAAAAGAAGAAGTTCTTCAATTTGAAGGAAAGAAAATTATTGCAGTAAGTGGTAACACTAAAATTGAAAAGGAGAGGATGCTCAATAAAAAAATTCTATCCATTAAAAGCTGGGGGAAACATTTCCTGATTTGCTTTAAAGATTTTTCGCTGCGTGTACATTTTTTAATGTTTGGAAGTTATAGAGTAAATGAAAAAAAGGAGCAGGAAGAACGATTATCGTTAGAATTTAAAAATGGTGAGTTGAATTTATATTCCTGTTCGGTAAAATATTTAGAAGGTGATATAAACGCGCATTATGATTGGGAAACAGACGTGATGAATGAGGAATGGAATCCGGAGAAAGCGCGAAAAAAACTAAAGGAATATCCGCAACGTCTCATTTGTGATTCTTTGCTTGAACAGGATGTGTTTGCAGGTGTAGGAAATATTATTAAAAATGAAGTACTCTATCGTGTCCGTGTTCATCCCGAATCATTAACAGGAAAAATCCCTTCTGTAAAAATTAAAAAGATAATTGCAGAAGCGCGCACATACAGTTTTGACTTCCTGGAATGGAAAAGAAATTATGAATTAAAAAAACACTGGCTCGCTCATACTAAAAAACTTTGCCTGCGATGCAATCAACCCATCATTAAGAAATATACAGGAGTAAAGAACCGCAGAAGTTTTTTCTGTACTAACTGTCAGCTTTTGTATAAATGAACATTTCTCATCAATCATGAAGGAATAACAGGGTTTCATAATCCTCATTGAAAAGTAAATCTTTCCTTTGAAATTAAGTCAGGATTACCGGCAATAACTTTTGTGGAGGAAAATAACTCCTTCCCGCTTTCCGC
>JBDTVD010000052.1:0-15108 GCA_040007375.1 Bacteroidota bacterium
ACAAAAACAGGATTTGAATTCTATCTGCAGCATGGTGTAACAGAAGTGAAAAATTCAGGTAAAGAAGTTGTTGTGAAAGCAAAATCAAAAGATAATAAAGAGCTGGAGTTAAAGGGAGATTATTGTTTGGTTTGTGTTGGAAGAAGTCCTTATACAAATGAGCTGGGACTTGACAAAGCAGGAGTAAAGATTGATGACAGAGGAAAAATTATTACTGATGATCATCTGATGACCTCTGCTAAAAATATATATGCAATTGGTGATGTTATTAAAGGTGCTATGCTTGCACATAAAGCGGAAGAAGAAGGTGTATTTGTTGCTGAGACAATTTCCGGACAAAAGCCTCACATTAATTATTTATTAATTCCCGGTGTAGTTTATACGTGGCCGGAAGTTGCTGCTGTAGGATATACTGAAGAAGAACTGAAGGAAAAAAACATCAGTTATAAAACAGGTTCATTTCCATTTAAAGCAAGTGGAAGAGCACGTGCAAGCATGGATACTGATGGATTTGTAAAAGTACTTGCGGATAAAACAACAGATGAAATTCTGGGAGTACATATAATTGGTCCGCGTGCTGCTGATATGATTGCAGAAGCTGTTGTTGCTATGGAATACAGAGCCTCAGCAGAAGACATTGCAAGAATGAGTCATGCACATCCTACTTTTACCGAAGCATTAAAAGAAGCCTGTCTGGCAGCAACCGGTAACAGAGCTATTCATATATAAAAATCAGAAAGAGTTATCAATCCTCAGAACTGGAACAATTGAATAAATGTTCTTTTTTACCCCTACCCTAAAGGGAGAAAAATATAGTAGCCCAAAAACAAAAAGACCTGCTTTGAAGGCAGGTCTTTTTGTTTATTTATATATAATTTTTTTATTGTACAACAAATCTTTGAGTGGAGGTCCTTCCGTTTTGTTCTACATTCAATAAATAAATTCCAGGATGTAAATCAGAAACATTTAACGAAACAGTATTTAACGGAGCATTCAATTCAACTAAATACTTTTTTTCTTCTGCACCAAGCATATTAATTATATGAACTACTGCATCAGTTCTTGAAGAGGTATTTGCAATAATCATATTCAACGATTCAGAAACCGGGTTTGGATATAAAGAAAGCACTGGGTTTACAGAATTTTCATCAACACCAACTACACCGAGAAATTCTTTTGTGAAATCATAAGTTCCTGTTGCTGATCCTCCAAATCCTGTAAAAATTACTTTCCACATTCCTGCAGATCTGTCTTTAACAAAATACACCAGTGAATCTTCAATGGTCCATATATTATTTGCAAAATCGTAAGTCTTCCAGAGATAACCAATGGTATTAATATCCAAAGAATAATACTGCCCTGAAGGACCTGTAGTTGCTACATCAACAGGATATGCCTTTGCGGTAAATACACTGTCGTTACTCAACACTCCTGCAACCATATATACAAATGGTGTAACAGAAAGATATTGAGTGAATAGTAAATCCCACTGATTGTAAGTTACCGGTTCACGATCAATCCATGTATTATTTACTATTGAATAAAATCCAAAATATCTGGATGTAAAATTTGCTTTATCAAGTGTTGCAGCAACTTCATTGGCACCATCAAGATCAGCCCAACGGAAATAAAATACTCCTGTTGTAAGTGATTCAATCCACAACTTTTTAAAATCACCTGTTGACAGTTGTATGAAAAATAAAGAGTCACCTGTTACTGCATGTGTAACAAAATCATAAACTCCCCAACCCAAATCAAATGCATTGGTAGTATCGTATGTTCCGCTTAATGCACCCAGGTCCCAGGAGATATCAGAATTATGCAGCCTGTAAGTGTCATTCAGAATTCCTGTTGTATCAGCAACTGTTATTGATGCCCAGCTGGAAATACTTTTATTTGCACGATACACTTTCACATTGTTTTTTTCATTCACAATAATGGATGCACCAAAGCCCCTCAACTGAAACCCAAGATCCCAGTTGGTATTGTCAACTGCAGGACTTGCACCATTCTGCATACTGTAATAAACCTGGTCATGATAACCAGGATTAATGGTTACTGTTTGCGGAATTACCTGTGCCATCAAAGCTGCAGAAATACAAATTGAGAAAACTGAAATAAGAAGTATAATTTTTTTCATGATTATTATTTAAATATTTTTTTAAAACTCACTATTACAAACGCTGATACTCAAAAGTAATATAGCCTTTAGTACCATTATCATCATAAAAATCAACAAACCTGATTTTATAATAAAAACCGTTCTTATCTTTTAATATATAATAAATATCCGGAACAATATTATATGCACCTGTATTAATATCAACTATTTTCCACTCAAATCCAATCGTATTAGCTTCCTCAGAATAAGAATGTAGAGCTGCGTCATTGGAAGTAACCTGGGCAAATGGAATGTAACTCGTTGATACATCTTTAATCATCCGGACTCCTGTAACCCCATTCCATTTATTATTTAATCCTCCATTTACCATATAATTCCGGTAAGGTGAATTCAATGGTTCACCATAATATATATGTGCATAGCGTGTAAGTACAAAATCCCAATCATCCTTCGGTGGTGACATATCTACCATCTTACCACCATCATCAAAACTAAAATACATCAGTGAATGGTTTGGATCTTTAGTAATAGTATAACTTACCGGTGTATTACTACCATAATCACAAAACGAAAAAACATATTCATTGGCATTTACATGTTCAATTTTTATTTTTTTAAATCGTTGAGATGCAGTTATACCAACATAATAAATGCGTCCTCTGTCAATTACCATTACATCACTTGACGTAGAATTGCTCCACCATTTTCCAACTGCAGTGCTGTCGTCAGTAAGTTCATCATTATCCAGTCTCCATTCTTTTCCTGTACTGTCAGCCGTTGCAAAGTCTGATGAATTAGTATGACAGGCAAACATATATTTCCCTTCATTCAGATAAACATAAGATCCTGTTTCACTTGCTTCAAAGGCAATATCCCAATCTTGCCAGTTCCTGGTTTGCTGTGTGTTTTTTGCAAGACTTATATATACAGCTTTCAAGTAATTGGTACCAATATCTGCAACAACTTTAGTAAGATCGCCGGGAGGAGGCAGAACAAATGGCTTTTCCTCCTTTTCGCAGGAAGCTACCGCCAAAAGCACTATTATATATATCAATGCTTTTTTCATTTCCTGAACTGGTATTGAAGACGTACAAAATAACTGCGGCCCATTCCTGTAAACACTTCATCGTTGCCAGCCTGATGTGCACCTGCTGTTTCTTTATTCTTTATTGTTGTTACATCCAGCATATTTTTAATTCCTGCACCAATCGTAATTCTGTCCTTCATAAATTTTTGAGTAACGCTTGCATCCACCATACTATAACTTTCCCCCTGAAAAACAGTAAAGTCATCCGTATTTTCCGCTAAATAATATTGAGGCTGACTACCATTATACTTCCAATATAAAGCAATAAGTGTTTTCGTTTTATTGATTTTATATTGTGCCATAGTATTCAGTTCTGTTGAATAAAGAAAATCACCATCTACAATTTCACTATTATATATACCGGTGTATGACAACCCTGTACTTAATTCAAACGCTTTATATTCCATAGATGCAGAAAGTTGTCCACCTTTAGTAATATATTCATAAAAGTTTACATACTTGTACAAGTCGCCGGTTACAGATAACAGATCGATTTTATTTTTAATATGATTATAAAATCCGGAAGGTGATATTACCAACTTGGTTTTACCAATAGGAAATGTTCTGTCAACAGAAAAGAGAATATGATCTGATTCTTCCGCTTTCAGATCAGTATTTCCATATACATTATGATTGGCATCCACAAAATGCAGATACATTTCTTTTAATGAAGGAGAACGGAAACCGCGACTGTATGAAGCACGAAGAACAGTTTTTTGTTTCAGCTCATACATAAACTGTAATGATGGAACAACAGGAGCTTTATATACAGTGTTGTAAGCATAACGCACTGCCGGACGTATCAAAAAATTTTCAAACGGACGATATTCCACACTTGCAAAAGCTGCGTAATCTCCATTATCCTGTTTGTGATCCTCAATTCTTCTTCCAGTAGTATATTCATTATTAAGATCAAGCCCGACCTGGTAATTCCATTTCGAGTTCAGATCATCTTTTGTATAAACTGCTCTTACCATTGCAGCACCAAAATCATTGGTGTCCTGTTGTAAAACATCATTGGAAAGCGCTTCGTTAAGTGTTACAAGATTCTTTCTATAGGTGTTTCGGTCATATCTGTAAAAAGAATAAGCTGCACTCACCTGCAGATTTTTTTCAGCATTAAACAAATGCGAAATCTGCACTTCATTATTAAATCGTTTTGTTTTGAAGTACTCATCAAAAACATATGCCTGATAGGGAAGTCCTCTTATATCGCCGGAAAGATTAGTTACCTTCTCATCAAAAAAACTCGACTGAAAAACAAGTTTGGTTTTCTTTATTTTCTGTGCAAAACGCAGACTGCCAAACTTCTGCTCCTTTGGATTCCATTCATCTGCTCTGCCGCTTTCCTTATCACTCCATCCATCAAAAAAATATCTTCCACCACTTACAGAAATATCTGTTTTTCGAAAGTGAAAATTAGTATACGCATCTACATTATACTGACCATTTGTTTCATAATACGTATTTACTCCAGCTTTAAATGGTGGATTAGAAGATGCATCTGTTATGATATTAATTACTCCACCCAATGCATTTGTTCCATATAAAACGGAAGCAGGACCTCTGATAACTTCAACACGTTCTACATTATTCAGATTGAGTTGCGATAAATTGATGTTTCCCGACAAACGACCAATTACCGGAACTCCATCAACAAGTACTTTTATGTTTTCATCTCCAATACCCTGTAAAGAAATACTGCTTCCTGTTGCCTGATCGTTATTCACACGAACATTCAGCTGATGTGTAAAAAGATCCAGAACATTATTTGCAGCCTGTGCATCAATTTCCTGTCTGGTGATTACCTGTGTCTGATAAACCGAACGGTCAGTAGTGCTGTAATTTCCTGTTACAGAAATTTCATCGAGATTAACGTTGTTCGATTGTACACCATAATTTTTTACTTCCACCTTATTATATATAGTATCCTGGATAGTAAGAAAAGCAAAATGATAAGTTCTAATAATAAGTGGAAAAGATTTATCTGTTTCAACAGTACCTTTATTATCGGTAATTAATACACTGCCATTCTCCAGATCAAGACTCTTAACACTTACCACAATCCCTTCAACAGGTATTCCCCTGGAATCTGTGAAACGGAATGTCTGCGCCTTAGTTAAGTACAGGAATGGACCCAGAACCAGAAAAAGACTTAATGTAATTTTTTTAATCACGCGGACAAAGTTAAACCGATGTCTTTTGAGAGTAAATAAGTATTCACTGAGGAGAATCATATGCCTGCTATTTATTACATAGTGCTGACAAAAGCCAATCAGTTGAAGAGCTTAAATCTTTGTTAAGTGCAATTCACTTTGATATGTTCATTTTTATTCCGGCAACATCATATATCAGGCAGATATTAGTTGAAATTTGCTGGGCAATAAATTACGAAGCAGGCAGTTTAATTTTAAAAGATGACAGACATGCATAAGAAACAGATACAGGAAGAGATCAATCACCTGATGGAAACATTAAAGGATCAGTATCAATCTATCAGCAAAAACAACAGTGATATCCCAAGAATTGAAATTGACCTGATGAAGAGTACTTTGAGAAATCTTTATGATCAGCTTCACAGACTGGAACGGTTGCAGGAACAAAATATAATTACTGAAAAACAGGGAACTCCGGAACCAGAGCCTGTTGCTGCTTTATCCGAGGAGGTAATTGTTCCTGTGTTTACAATTAACAGGGAGAACATTGTTGAAATTCAGGAAATTAACCAGGAAACTATAAGTTGGGAAACAATAAGCAAACCTGCCGAAGCAGAATCTGCACCGGTTGAAAATATATTTCAGCCTCAAATGAGTGAAAGTATAAAAGCAACCAAAGAGGAAAAGCCCGTGATTGTACTTAAACAAGAAGAGGAAAAAATAACCAGAGTGGAAGTTTCGACAGCAAAAACAAACAGACCGAAACAAACTGCTGGTTTATTTGATGAAGTAACAACTATTGCAGAAACCTATACAGTGAAAACTACACTTCACGATAGAATGTCGTCAGGAAAAGCTGACCGCAGTGTGGCAGACAACCTTCAAAGCAAACCATTAAGTGATCTGAAAAAGTCTATTGGAATAAATGAGAAGTTTGTTTTTGTGAATGAACTGTTTGAAGGCAATCATCAGTTGTTTTCTCAAAGCATTGATCAGCTGAATAATTTTACTGCATATGAGCAAGCCAGAAGACATCTTTTTGAAGAACTTGCAGGTCAGTTGAAATGGAATATGGAAAGCAGAGCATTCGGCGACTTGAGTGAGTTGGTGAAACGTAGATTTATCAGCTGATAGTTATCACAGATTATAATTTCCAGCATTTCCGAACTATATATTTACGGGGAACCCATTTAATATGAACAGGAAAAATAAAATTTCAGTTTTACTTTTCCTGTTAGTATTATTTTTTGCCTTCATATCCAACGCACAGGATAGTATTTATGCAAGGAAGGTAATTCAGACATTAACATCTGATAAATACTATGGAAGAGGTTATGTTAAAAATGGTGATGGTAAAGCTGCCTCCTATATTGAAGGTGAATTCAGGAGATTAAACCTGGAACCATTGACAGGAAGTTATTTTCAGAAATTTGAATTTGCCGTAAATACGTTTCCTTCTACAATGAAAATATATATAGATGGAAAAGCATTGATTCCCGGAAGAGATTATATTGTTTATCCTTCCTCCTCTTCCTGCAATAAAGAATTTACCATTACTGAAGCTGATTCAGCATCTATGTTGCAAAATCTGAAAAAGGAAAGTGAGGATTGTCTTTTTATAAGTAATAAATATTTTAATGCATCACGCGAAGAAGCAAATGATGCACTTGCATTACGCAGACAAGGTGCTGTTGTATTGGTTGAAGAAAATAAACTGACCTGGAGTGTTGGCAGATCACAACTTCATATTCCTGTAATTATAATTCTTAAAAAAAGTCTGCCTGATCATTTTACCAAAATCAATTTTAAAATTAAATCTGTATTTCAGCCTGAACATAAAACGCAGAATGTTATTGGATATATAAAAGGAAAATCATTGCCTGATAGTTTCCTGGTATTTTCTGCACATTACGATCATCTGGGTATGATGGGAAAGAAAACAATTTTTCCAGGTGCAAATGATAATGCAAGTGGTGTAGCAATGCTGTTAAATCTTGCAGCGCATTTCACTAATCCCGAAAATCGTACGGAATGCAGCCTTGTGTTTATTGCTTTTGCCGGTGAGGAAGCAGGATTGGTTGGATCACATTACTATACTGAGAATCCTCTTTTCAGTCTTTCAAAAATAAAGTTTCTCATCAACCTTGATCTTCTTGGAACAGGTGATGAAGGCTTAACAGTTGTAAATGCAACCGAATACAAAAGTCAGTTTCAATTATTAAAATCAATAAATGAAAACAATAAATATTTACCGTTTATAGGCGAAAGAGGTAAAGCAAGAAACAGTGATCATTATTTTTTTTCCGAGAAAGGTGTTCCGTGCTTCTTTCTGTACACATTAGGTGGAATAAAAGCTTATCATGATATTGATGACAAAAGCACCACTTTACCATTAACGCGCTTTAAAGAAGTATTCCGTTTAATTCGTGATTTTAGCAATAGTCTCAATTAATACCTGTTGTAGATTTTTTTACACATACATTAATTCTCTTCACTTTTTATTGCAACTCTTAGAGTTTCCTCAAAATTCCTGCATGCTGCTGCACAGGATTCACAATGAATATTATTATGCGTTTCACATTCTTCTGCACAAACCAGACAGGCATCAGCACATAATTCAAGAATTTCAGAATTAAGAGTTGACTCTGATACAACCATTTCACAGTTGTCCGCAGCCTCATTGCATAACACCATACAATCCTGCATGTTCATTTTATCACTGCAGTACAATGCACAGGCACGACATTCTTCTGCACATTGCTTACTTAGTTCTATTAAATTGGCAATTGACTGAACAGATATCATTATATTGAGATTTAAATATTAGCACCTGATAATTATTATATATGACTGGTAAAATTTCATAGTATAAAAATATGCCAGTCTGATTATATGGCATATTTTTTTAATTCCTATCTAAAACTATTCCTTATGAAAAGCGATCTCACTCCCAAACAAATTGTAAGTATTGGTGCATTATATGGCCTTTATGCCTGCTTACTTTTTATAGGCTGGTTTCTATTAATGCGTCTTATTGGAATGGCTACAGTAGTAGAACTTCGTTTTTTTAATTATGTACTGCTTGCCATCACTGTTTATTATGCAGCACGCAAAGCAGAAAGCTATAAGCACTGGAGATTAAAATACCTGCAGGCATTCATCGTTATTTTTGCAACAGGATTTTTTTCCTTTATTTACTTCGGATTCTTCATTCTCAATTATTCATTAATTGATCCTTTTATTATTAATACATTTAGTAGTTTATTTCCCGGATCTGCTGTTATGGGTAAATTAAGTGCGCCCTTTTTAATTGCTTCGGAAGGAATCAGTATTACTTCGATAATTAGTCTGAGCATGGCGTTTTTTGTGCAGGAGTATTCCGGTCATCGGCATAAAAACAGTGGAGAAATAATAACACTGGGAGATCATTAATAAAAGCAGATTATAACATAAATAGAGAAGCGAATATCAGTGATGATATTCGCTTCTCTATTTATATGCTATTCTCAGTTGTTACTTTGTATTATCATTATCCATTAACTGAAAAAACTGATCCAGCTTTGGTAAAATAATAATTTCAGTACGGCGATTCAGGCTTCTGCCTTCAGCTGTTTCATTGGTTGATTTAGTTGCATATTCTGATCTTCCTCCGGCTGTTAAACGTTGTGGAGCGATATTATATTTCTTCTGCAATAATCTCACAACAGCTGTTGCACGTTTTGAACTGAGATCCCAGTTATCTTCAATACAATCAGTAGCGATAGGAACATTATCAGTATGACCTTCAATCAGCAGATCCAGATCTTTATGATCATTTGCAACACTTGCAATCTTACCTAATATCACTTCCGCAGCAGGATTAATTTTATAACTGCCGGATTTAAAAAGCATCTTATCAGAAAGAGATATATATACTACGCCTTTCTTAACTTCAATATTTACATCATCATCATTCACATCAGCCAACGAACGTTTCAGGTTCATTACCAATGCAAGGTTCAATGAATCTTTCTGACGAATGGAGGTTGAAAGTTCATTAATCTGCTTCCCCTGCTCATTGATATGATCAAGTGATTTCTTGATGTTTTCTGCTTCTGTTTTACTGATTACAGATAAGTCAGCCATACGGTCGAGCAGATTGGTGTTTGTTTTTTTCAGATGATCCAGCTCTTCTTCCAGGCGTTTTGATTTTGCCTGCTCACTGCTAAGATCTCCGGCAATTTTACCTAATTCGGTTTCACAGTTGGTAGCACGGGTTTTGAATTCCGTACTTTGTGATTGCATTGCTGTATATTTTTTACGGCTTACACATGATGTAAACACCGATACAATAAGAGCTAAAAAAATAATTTTCCTCATGATACTATTCATTTGTGGTTTGTGGCAAATATAGAACTAATTGACCTTTTTATAGCAGCTGTTCTCTCCACTTACTAACGTATAAATGTGTAAACGTAAGCCTGCAGAACAACAGGTTCCGCTTCCGCTTTCTTGAACTGAAGTGCTATCATGTTGTCAAGCTTTCCTGCGTGTTGTTTTTCTTCCTGCAGATTTTTCAGCAGTAGTCTTTACTGTTGTTTTCTTTGATGCAGTTTTTTTAGCAGCGGTCTTTTTCTTTGATTTAGCTTTCTTTGATGTAGCTTTAGCGGCAGTCTTTTTTGAAGAAGTTTTCTTCGCTGACGATACTTTTTTAGGCACCTTATCCCCTTCTCTGCGTGCCTCACTAATAGCAATTGCAACTGCCTGCTTCCTGTCTTTCACTTTTGTCCGGCCACCGGATTTCAATTTACCCTCTCCGTATTCATGCATCACTTTTGAAACTTTTTTCTGTGCTTTCTTTGAATATTTTGCCATAATGTATAGGTTTAAAATTCGATTATATATTGTGTAAAAAATATGCCATGACCTATCAGTGATTTATATCATTCCGGCAGATTCACTTTGTGATTACATTTGTAAAGCATTTAAAAAAATTATGGACTATAAAGATTATTATAAAATTCTCGGAGTTACTAAAACTGCAACTGCTGATGAATTAAAAAAAGCATACAGAAAGCTTGCAGTGAAATATCATCCTGATAAAAATGCCGGCAATAAACAGGCTGAAGAAAAATTCAAAGAAATTAATGAAGCCAACGAAGTGTTAGGTAATCCGGAAAAAAGAAAAAAGTATGATGAGCTGGGATCTAACTGGAAGCAGTATGAACAGCAGGGTGGCCAGGGTTATGGAAATGAATATTCACAACAGAGAGGAAGAAAAAGATCAACAACATTTGACAATGCTGATTTCGGCGGTGCCAGTTTCTCCGATTTCTTTGACCGGTTTTTCGGTGGCGGATTTGAAGGAGGAACACCAACTGCTGATACTACTGCTTACGACATGCGGATGGATGTTCCTATTTCACTGGAAGAAGCGTATCATGGAACTGTTCGTCAGTTTGAAGTACTGGGAGAAAAATTACAGATACGCCTGAAACCCGGAACATACGACGGACAACAACTTCGCATTAAAGGAAAAGGTGGTAAAGGAAAAAACAGTCAGCATCGTGGTGATATATATGCAGAAGTACACATTCAGGCACATCCGTTTTTTACACGAAAAGGAAATGATCTGTATTGTGAAATGCCACTTGATTTATATATAGCCATTCTCGGAGGTGAAATAACTGTTCCGGCCTTGAAAGGGAAAATGAAAGTGAAGATTGAAAGTGAAACAACAAATGGAAAAGTAATCCGCATGAAAAATCTGGGAATGCCTGTTTATGATCAGACAGGAAAATCCGGTGATTTATATATAAAGCTGGTTCTTGATATTCCTAAAAATATTTCTAAAGAAGAAACTCAGTTATTCAGGAAACTGGCTGAGTTGAGGGAGAAATAAAAAAATAATTTGAAGATTTGAAGATTTGAAAATGGTTTCTATCTCGTCATTGCTTTAGTCTATGATTTCTCATAGTATGACTATTCAGATTCGAAAAATCTATTTTTTAATTATCTGCAATCTGAAGATTGTATGCACTGCAAGCGTAGACTGAAGTCTAACGCTTAGGAAAATTTTCAATACTCAATACTAGCTACTCGATACTAGCTACTAACTACTAGCTACTATTTTCTAAACCTGCAGATTCCTTCTTCTAAAAACTTTTTGTACTTATCAATATCAGGATCAAATCCACTCCAGGGTTTTGCCAGCTTTTTTTCTTTGTGATCAATCAAGGCATACATCGGCTGTGAATTACTGTCATAATACTGAGCCTGCATATCACTCCACTTATTACCTAATGTTTTTATTTTTTTTCCTGAAAATGCAGAAGTGTATTGTTCAGCAGGAGGCAATTCCTTTTTATCATCCACATATAAAGAGATCAACACATAATCATCAGAAAGAAGTTTTAACACTTTCGGATCACTCCAGACATTGTCTTCCATCTTCCTGCAATTTGCGCAGTTGTAACCTGTGAAATCAATGATAACCGGCTTACCCTGTGCTTTTGCATAATCCATTCCTTCTTTATAATCATGAAAGCATAACAGATCATGAGGACATTCACCGGAACCTTTTGTTTTCCATTCTTTATAATATTCAGGAGGTAAAATTCCGCTTAATACTTTAACAGGTGCACCCCACATTCCGGGAAGTATATATATTACAAATGAGAATGTGAGAACAGCAAACAATAATCTCGGAACAGTAACATGTGGCACATCACTATCATGCGAGAATTTTATTTTTCCCAAAAGATAAACGCCCATCAACCCAAAAATGATTACCCAGAAAGCAATAAATATTTCACGGTGAAGAAAATCCCAGTGATAGGCAAGATCTACATTGGAAAGAAATTTTAAAGCAAGTGCAAGTTCAATAAAGCCCAGACAAACTTTCACAGCATTCAGCCATCCTCCTGATTTTGGTATTGTATTCAGCCATCCTGGAAATGCTGCAAACAATGCAAATGGTAATGCAAGTGCAATGGCAAATCCTGACATGCCGGCAACAGGACCTAAATAACTTCTTCCATGAGCAGCTTCCACAAGTAATGTTCCTATGATGGGTCCTGTGCAGGAAAATGATACAAGTGATAAAGTAAAAGCCATGAAGAATATTCCAATCAATCCGCCTTTATCAGAAGCCTGATCTGCTTTATTAACGAGTGAACTTGGCAGCACAATTTCAAATGCACCAAAAAATGAAAATGCAAATACAATAAAGATGATAAAGAATGCCATGTTGAAATAACCATTCGTAGAAAGATCATTTAATGCATCACTTCCCAGTGTTACTGTTACTAAAAATCCAAGTGTAACATATATAATAATGATGGAGAGTGCATATATAATAGCATTCTGTAATCCTTTTTTCCGTGAACCACTTCGCTTGGTGAAAAAACTAACTGTCATTGGAATCATTGGAAACACACAAGGAGTTAACAAGGCGAGTAATCCACCGATAAATCCTGCAATAAAAATTCCCCAGAATGATTTATCAGCAATAAATTCTCCTGATGACCAGTCGCCACAATCGCCTGTTGCAACTACCGTTTCAACAACCTGCTGCTTCGTTGTTGTATCAACCGGTGTTTCAATTACAGTTTCAGTAATCGTATCTTCTGCAATAATTGCAGCGGCTTCTTTTGCATCAGCATTAATAACAAACTTCAGATTAACAGTATTAATCAAAACGCAGGTCTGATCATTACATGCCTGACCATCTACAGTTCCTTTAATAGTAAACTTTTTTTCTGAAAGCACTTCTATCTTCTGACGAAAAACAGGATCATGTTCAAAAACCTGCACATTCACTTCAAATGTTGAATCATAATAAGTTTTTATTGCCGATTCTTCTGCTTTTCCAATGAGTTTATAATCTTTCGACGGTGTAAATGAAAATGATGTTGACATGGGCCCACCAGCCGGTGTAAATTGTGAATACAGATGCCAGCCCGGATTCATCGTTGCTTTAATCACCAGGATAGTTTCCTTACCTTTTTTCTCTACTGAATAATCCCATTTTTTATCAGGCTGAACCATCTGTGCAATGGAATTTATATATAAGAAAAGCAATACAGCAGTGGTAAAGAGGAACCTGGAAGCTTTCAGCATAAGTGGTATAAAATGTCAGCCAAAAATACAGTAATTAAACTAAAAAATTGTCAGCACTTTTATAGTAATCTGTTAAAAAGAGTTAAAAAAATTAACTGCCGAATAATACCTTTGGGCACTCTTTATGGCCAAACGCTTTTACACTCCGGGACATTTCATAAGGCTGAATCATAGTGGCAGCCAGTATTTTGAGAGTTTGTGCCAGCTCATTGACAGTGCCCGTCATATTCTCCACTTACAGGTATATATTTTTGTAAATGATGAAATCGGCTCAGTTGTCATTCATCATCTGAAAAAAGCAGTAGCAAGAGGCGTTCATGTGCTGTTTATGGTTGATGGCTATGGATCAAAAGACTTGCCTTCTTCCTTTCCCAATATGATGCGGAGTCATGGTATCCGCTTCCGTTTTTTTTCTCCTGTGCGTCTGATCCTTCCTTTTAATGCAGGACGACGGATGCATCAAAAGGTTTGTGTGGCTGATGGGATGCGTGCACTGGTTGGAGGAATTAATATTTCTGATAAATACAGAGGAAGTGAAAAAGTAAAACCCTGGCTGGATTATGCATTATATATAGAAGGTCCGCTCTGCCAGGATCTGGCTGCCATCTGTATTCAGGTATGGAGAAAACGTTTCCGGCAGAAAATAGATCTGCCTGGTGTTACTCATTTTGTGCAGAGTGGTGGTGTGATGGCGCGTATTGTTGAAAATGATTTTCTGCGACGCAAGAATCAAATCTCTGCATCTTACAAACAGAAATTGCGCACTGCCAATAACAGTATTTTTATCATTGCAAGTTATTTTCTTCCGACAAGAAGATTGCTTAAGATTTTAATACGTGCAGCAAAAAGAGGAAAACATGTCTGTATCATTTTATCGAAGCATAGCGACGTTCCTTTTATAAAACCTGCAATGTCGTATTTATATATGCAGTTGCTGAAATCCGGTGCGCGGATATTTGAATACAACCAGAGTTTACTTCATGCAAAAGCAGTTGTTGTTGACAACAGGTGGGTAAGTATTGGTTCGCACAATCTCAATCACCTGAGTGAATTTATAAGCATGGAAATTAATATTGAAGTGCTGGATAAAGATTTTGCAGAAGGTTTTGCCAATGAACTTAATCTGCTAACCAAACATCATTGCGATGAAGTTAAGCTGGAGGAATATGAGAAAAAGCATTCTGCATTTCGTAAATTTTCTGAATGGACTTCTTATAAGCTGGTGAGTATTAGTCAGAGGATATTGGAAGTGATTACTAAAAGACCTGAATGAATGTTAGGGACTAGTGATTAGGGGTTAGGGATTAGTGGGTTTAATTTGAAAATTAAATTGTTCTTCAAATAGTATTTACACTAAGCAATAACATTTCAGTTTCACGCAGAGATCGCAGAAAAGCGGAGTTCACAGAGGTTGATAAATCTCATTTTCAAATCTTCAAATTGTCCTTCGGCATCAAGAGTTTTTTTAACGCAGGATGCGGATTTTCAAATTATTTTCAATCGTAAATCGTACTTCGTAAATCGTAAATCAAAATCATCCAAACAATCCCGTAAAAACTTCTTCCACTTTAGAAACTTTTACCACATTAATTTCTTTTTCTGCTTTGGCAATATCATCCTGCAGGTTGTAGCGTGATATATAT
>JBDTVD010000053.1:0-15054 GCA_040007375.1 Bacteroidota bacterium
AGGATTCCAGGTAGATATCAATCCGGTGCTGTGATCAATTGATAAACCATAGCCACGGTCTTCATATTTGCCATAGTAAAAATTACCACCAACCAACAGATTACTTCCACTTGCAGTTGCGCATTCTCCGGCAGAATTAAACTGCGGATTCCATGCATTCAAAGTATTATTAGTAAGATTAAAACTTGCTGCATACTTACGTGTTTGTGATCCACCGATTAGTGTAAAATCACCAACAGCATATAATGTGGTACCATCAACAGATATTCTGTGAACACCACCATTAAGATTCGGATTCCATGTGGATGCATTACCATTGGTATTATTTAATACAGCAAGATTATTACGTGGCTGACCTCCGATGTTAGTGAATACTCCTCCAGCAATTATGTTTGTTCCGTTTACTGCCAATGAATATACTGCATTGTTTGCAATCGGATTCCATGCAGCGTCTATAAGTGTAGTGGAGGTATTCATGGCAAGAATATTACTTCTCGTTTCTGCCTTAAGGAAAGTAAAGTTTCCGCCTGATAAAAGTTTAGTACCATTCAATGCAATTACATCTGCACCTGTATTTGACTGTGGATTCCAGGTAGTAGCATTGTTATTTGCTTTATTGATTTCAGCAAAATAATTTCTGTTCTGTCCTCCAACATTTGTAAAGTCGCCTACTATATATATACTGCTGGCTCCTGCAATTACACAATTTACTCCATTATTTGAATTCGGATTCCAGGTGCTTGCATTTCCATTTGTATTATTAAGTGCAGCAATACGATTACGTGGTTGTCCGCCAATAGTAGTGAACACACCGGCAGCATAAATTGTTGTTCCATCAACAGCAAGAGAATATACTGCATTGTTTGCAGAAGGATCCCATGTAGTAGGATTTCCATTTGAAGTACTTAATGCGGCAAGATTACTTCTGTTTAAACCACCAATAGTACTGAAGTTACCTGCTACATAAACAGTAGTTCCGGAAACCTGTATATCATACACAACATAGTTTGCACCAGGATTCCAGGTAGTAACATTTCCATTGGTAGTATTTATAGCACCAATGTAGGATCTTGCCATGCTGTTTATGTTCAGAAATGCACCGCCTATATATAATGTATTGCCGGGAGCATCCAATGTATAAACTACATTATCAGGTGCCGGATTAAAATTGGTATTCACTGTTCCTGATGCTGCATCTATTTCAGCAAGACGTGTTATTGTATTACCACCAATGATGCTGAATGAACCTCCTGCATAAAGTTTTCCGTTTGTAAGTGCAAGTGCATATACAGTAGCGTTAGCATCAGGATTCCAGTTCTGGTCAACAGTGTTATTGGAATTGATATGTGCAATTCTGTTTCTTGTAAAAGTTCCTATTGTTGTAAAATTACCTCCAACAAACCATCCTCCTGATCCATCAGAAATGATATCCAGTATAGCACCGTTTGCTTTAGGAAAATCAGGATCCGGAATATCATTTGATGTGGAAAGCATAGCACCGTTTCCGGTATTAAATCCGGCAAGACTGAAGTTACCGGCAACATAAACATCACTAGCAATTCTCTGAATATCGTACACTATATAATTTGCTGCAATGGATGGTAATTTTATACCAATTGATTTATCCAGACGGGCAAAATATGGTTGATCGGCATTACCGATAAATGTAAATGCACCACCAACAAAAACATCATTCGGTGTTATATTTATTGTATATATAGTGCTGTTAGGATTCGGATTCCATGTTGTTAAAGTTCCTGATGTTACATCAATAGAAGCAAGACGGTTGATGTTATTTCCTGCTATTGTTGTAAAGGATCCTCCTGCATATAAAATAGTACCATCAAGTGCCAGTGTATAAACGGTGCTGTTTGCATCAGGATTAAAGTTAGGATCAACTGTTAAGTTTGGAAGGATGTGCGCAATTCTGTTTCTGTTTATTGCTCCCAGCGTAGTGAAGTTACCACCGATATACCATCCACCTGATCCATCAGGAATAGCAACATTGATGCTTCCGTTAGCAATAGGAAATCCCCATACAGGAACGTCATTTGTTCCGGAATAAACTGCACTTCTTCCGCAGTAATAACCACCATTGCTGAAATAACCTCCAAGGTAAGTATTACTATTATCATCCTGAATATCGTAAACCACATAACTTGGAGTTATCGTTTGCAATGCAAGTCCGGTTGAAGCATCAATTTTTGCGAGATAAGGGCTTTCAACAGTTCCCATCTTTGCAAATGTACCACCGGCATAAATTTCACTGCCCACTTTTTTAAGAGTATAAACTGCATTGTCAGCATTCGGATTCCAGGATGTTGCAACACCTGTTGTTTTATCTACTGCTGCAATACGGTTAAGTGTAGAAGCACCAATTGTAGTAAATGCACCTCCAACATAAAGAGTATTACCATCAAGCAGTAATGCATAAACAGTACTGTTCGGATCAGGTAGAAAAGAAGGATCCACTGTGTTATCACTTAATATATGACATAAGCGATTTATTGTTACTAATCCGGCCTGAGTAAAGCTGCCACCAACATACCATCCGCCGGCACCATCAGAAACAGCAGCGCTAACTGCACCATTAAATTTTGGGAAATCCTCAACAGGAATATCATTGGCTGCAGTAAGTAATGCTCCCTTACCTGTGTTAAATCCTGCAACAGAAAACTGACCACCCATAAATACAGTGTTCCCTTCTCTTGCGATAGAATACACATAACCGTTGGTAGTAATTTCATAATTTTTCTTCGACTGAGCAAAACCCTGTGTTATCAGGAGAAGAGCCAGGAATGTAATACCAGTCATTCTTTGCAACGACGGGAAACTGAATGTAAATTTGATTGTAGATGTTTTCATGCTATATATATAATTAAATTTAAAACCGGAGATAAAGAACGTCTAAAAGCAAGAAAGTTTCATGAATAAAAAACGGAACTATTCAAATAAAAAAAACGACAAAAATTGAATGTTCAAAGATATATTTCAATAATTCTAATTCCTACAAAAAAAATAAATTAATATCAGGTTTTCTATACATTAAAATTGATATCGGAAGAACTTGAAATCACGGTACTGCCTCTATTAAATTTGGATGGAGATAGTATCAGGATTTGCAGTAGCGTCCTTTCACTTGAAAAGTATAAAAATTAATATAGAAAATCACATCGTTTTCAGTTCGGCAACCAGCTTCGTCAGCACATCTTTTGCATCACCGAACAACATGCTGGTTTTTGTATTATAAAACAATTCATTTTCAATACCGGCATATCCTGCACTCATACTTCTTTTATTCACAATTATATGCTGGGCATTTTCTACTTCCAGTATCGGCATTCCGTAAATAGGAGAGGCAGGATCTGTTTTTGCAGCAGGATTTACAACATCATTAGCACCCACAACAAGAACTACATCCGTATTTGGAAATTCAGGATTGATATCTTCCATCTCCACTAATTTATCATAGGAAACATTGGATTCCGCAAGCAGCACATTCATGTGACCTGGCATACGGCCGGCAACAGGATGGATAGCATATTTCACTTCAACACCTCTGTCCTCGAGTAAAGTTTCCAGTTCATGTATTACATGTTGTGCCTGGGCAACAGCTAATCCGTATCCCGGAACAATTGTTACTTTTTTCGAATAGTTCATTAACACTGCTGTATCACTGATGCTGATATCTTTAATGCTTCCACCCAGATCACGTGTGCCGGATGCAACAACATTGCTTTCACCAAAGGCTCCGAAGATTACATTGGATAAAGGACGGTTCATTGCTTTACACATCACCAGCGTTAACAATGTTCCTGCTGATCCAACAAGAATTCCACCGGTTAACATTACCTGGTTATGATATAAGAAACCACCGAATGCAGCTGCAAGTCCGGTGAATGAATTCAGTAATGATATTACAACAGGCATGTCGGCACCACCGATGGGAATAACGAACATTACTCCATAAAATAATGCAAATGCAAAAAGCAGATATAACAATGTCTGGCTTTCTGTTCCACTCATCGGTATATATATACCAAAAACAACAAGACCAACCAGAATAATATTATTGATGGTATTATAGTTTGGAAGACGAACTGCTTTTTTCATGGTGCCGTTCAGCTTTGCCCATGCAATCATACTTCCACTGAAAGAAACACTTCCGATAATCATCCCTGCTATGATAATTCCAATAATACCAGGATTGCCGATGTTATGATGAAATTCAAGCAGTCCTATTAATGCAGCACAGGCACCACCCATTCCGTTGAACAATGAAACCAGCTCCGGCATTTTTGTCATCTGTACTTTCTTGGCTGTCATCCATCCTGCAACCGTTCCAATGCCAATCGCTAAAAATACCAGTATATATATAATGGCAGGAATTTCACCCTGGTGGAGGATGATGGTTGCTGCAATGGCAATGGTCATACCTGCTGCTGCAACAAGATTTCCTTTTCTGGCGGAATCAGGATGACTGAGCATTTTTAATCCCAGTACAAATGTTACTGATGCAATCAGGTAAATAATTTCTAATATATATTGAGGATTCATACGTTCTTTCCCTTTTTGTAACTACTTCTTTAAATCTACAGGTTATTTTTTCTTCTTAAACATTTCAAGCATTCTGTCAGTAACAACAAATCCACCAACAACATTTAATGTTCCAAGTATTACTGCAACAAAGCCGAGTGATAATCCGAGGATATTATCAGCATCTGTATTCAGCATAACAATGATGGCACCTACTATTACCACTCCGTGAATGGCATTGGCACCCGACATTAATGGTGTATGTAAAACCGATGGAACTTTGCCGATTACTTCAATGCCTACAAAGATGGACAGCACCAGTATGTATATCATCTGGATGTTAACACCGATAAAATTTATTAAGTCATTCATATTTTATAAGATGAATAATGGATTTATAATTTTGATTGGGAATATATATTGTGTGATGATGGTTATCCGGCAACTTTAGCAGATTTCAATAAACCTTCATTCACAATTTCGCCTTTATGTGTTATGATAGAACCTTTGGTAATGTCTTCTTCCATCTCCCATTTAAATCCATCCTTAGTAGCAAGATGTAATAAAAGGGTTTGTATATTTTTTGCATAAAGATCACTTGCATTCAATGGAAGCAGACCTGGTATGTTTGATTCACCGATTATAGTGACACCATTTTTAACAACAGTTTTATTCAGTTCACTCAACACACAATTTCCACCCTGCTCAACAGCCATATCAACAATCACACTTCCCAGCTTCATGCTTTTAACCATTTCTTCAGTAACTAAAACAGGAGCTTTTTTTCCCGGAATTAAGGCAGTGGTAATTACTATATCAGCATCAGCAACATGCTTTGCAATCAAGAGCTGTTGTTTCTTCAGAAATTCTTCTGAAACACCTTTCACATATCCACCTTCCATCTTGATAGAATCATCACCTTTAACAGTAATAAATTTTCCACCAAGTGATTCCACCTGTTCTTTTGTCTCCGGCCTGATATCTGAAACTTCTACAATAGCACCTAATCTTTTTGCTGTAGCAATTGCCTGTAATCCTGCAACACCTGCTCCCATAATAACAACACGCGATGGTTTGATTGTTCCTGCAGCCGTCATTAATAATGGAAATATTTTACCAAGAGCATTAGCTGCCATCAACACACTTTTATAACCTGCAAGATTTGCCTGTGAAGAAAGAGCATCCATTTTCTGTGCTCTGGAAATTCGTGGAACTGCATCCATACTGAAAGAAGTGATTCCGGCTTTTGTAAATGCTTCCACCACTGCAGGATTGGTTGCTGCCCACATGAAACTTATCGATACAGCATCCTTTTTCATCTGCGCAATTTCTTCCGGTAATGGTGCATTCACTTTCAGCACCACATCACTTTTGCTGTAAACTTCTGTTGCAGAAGCCATGTTTGCACCCGCAGTTTTATAAGCATCATCAGGAAAATAAGAGTTTAATCCGGCATTGTATTCTATGGTAACTTCAAATCCGGCTTTCACTAATTGCGCTGTTACATCAGGGGTTAGTGCCACACGGCTTTCACGTTCTTTGGTTTCTTTTGGTACTCCGATCAACATAGTTTTTAAATTACAGCCTGATTCATAAAACGACCTGATTCAGGGACGACAAAGATGGAAAAATTCGCCATTCGGCCAAGAGTGGAAGCTCACTGTTATGTTAACAAAAAAGGGTAACCGTATCTTGCCTGTTTCGGTGTAAAAGAAGACCTTTGGGGTATTAATTGAAAGAAATGATTAAGTACACGCCGCAATACCTTAAAAAGCTGGAAGATTTTCTAAAGGAAAACCACTACGAGGTACGATATGAGAAGGGGAATTTTAAGTCAGGATATTGTATTCTGGAGGCTAAAAAGGTGGTGGTTGTCAATAAGTTTGCTACGGTGGAGAGTCGTTGTCAATCACTATTTGAGATTTCACAAACACTGCTTAACCAGGGTCGTGTTACCAGCGATGTTCAGCAACTTTTTATAAAAGCACCTAAAGTTAAGGTGGAAGCAGAGCAGCCTTCTTATGTTGCAGAAGTGGAAGAGCAGACATCAGCCGGTGAAGAAGCAGAAGCACCTTCAAATTAATTTCACTTGTTAAAAGTTACTTTTTTAGGAACAGGAACATCGCAGGGCGTTCCTGTTATTGCATGCAGATGTGCTGTATGCAGTAGTACGGATGAAAGGGATAAACGTCTTCGCAGTTCAGTAATGATTGAAGATGAAAATACCACATTAGTTATTGATTCAGGTCCTGATTTCAGGCAGCAGATGCTGAGAGTGAAAGCTCTTAAACTGGATGGACTTCTGTTCACTCACGAACATAAAGATCATATTGCAGGAATGGATGATATCAGGGCGTTTAATTACATCTGCAAAAAGCCTGTTGATATTTATGCTACTTTACAGGTTCAGGCTGCATTAAAAAGAGAGTTTCATTATGCTTTTGATGAGAATAAATATCCAGGCGTTCCGGAACTTATTCTCCACACAATTGATAATTCTAAATTTAAAATCGGAACGATTGAACTGCAACCTATCCTGGTGAAACATTATAAACTGGATGTGTTCGGATATCGTGTCGGACCATTTACTTACATCACCGATGCAAAAACGATTGATGATGCAGAACTTAAAAAAATTGCAGGAACGGAAGTACTGGTGTTGAATGCACTTCGTAAAGAAGAACATGTTTCGCATTTAACATTAAACGAAGCCATTGCAATTTCCGGGAAGATTAATCCCGTAAAAACTTATTTTACACATATCAGCCATCAGCTCGGAACAACAGCAACTATCAACCGTGAACTTCCAACAGGAATGGAACTTGCATTTGACGGATTGGTGCTGGAGTTTTAATCAATTATTAAAATCATATTAATTATATATATCATTTAAACTCATGTTCGACATACTCAATAAACTCGGTGATGTAAAAAAGAAAATGGAGGAGATAAAATCCCGCCTGAACAGTATATATATCGATGATCAGTCACCTGACGGAAAAATAAAAGTGACATTAACAGGTAACCGGAAAGTTAAATCTGTATATATAGATCCTGCTCTTGTTGCAGAAGGAAATGCGGAAGAAATTCAGGAGATGCTGGAAACAGTTCTCAATCGTGCTTTGGATAAAGCGGAGAAAATTTCAGAGGATGAAATGAAATCAGCAGGTAAAGATTTACTACCCGGATTCCCCGGATTATAATCAGGGAACTTTAATATAGGTGTCTGTTTTTGTATACGTATGCTGCAGCCCGTTTAAGTCCTCGTACAGATCAGTGTAAGTGACGATAAAAGTATAAGGCATGGTGTAAGTAACTGTTCCTCCTCCTGCAATATTATGATAAGCTTCATCACAATGTGCAGGTTGTGCCGGATTGGTGCCGAATACAATCTGTGAAGGAATTGTTACACTGTTTCCTGAACCGGGAATTACCTGCAAGCGCATCGGTATGGCAAGTGTTCCCAGGCAATCAGAAATTTTATTGAACACGAAACGCTTGTTGATAGTTGATGATGTTTCTACATATCCCAACCAGGTGAAAGTAGGTCCGCCCTGTATTACTGTTGTGCAGTTGTACAATCCCTGCATGTATGCATTATTGTTTACAATCTGAATAGTGCGCTGAACAATAGTAGAGTCACCGTCTGAATCTTTTACTTTATATATAATAGTATAGAATCCCGTTAAATTATAATCTACCGATCCTGTTACCTGAACCAACGAGGAAAGATCACCATCTTCTACATCAGTTGCATAATACCCTGGATCAATGAAAGGATCATTTAATGTCCAGACCATAGATGTTGAACCTGCTATTACAATTTGTGGAAAATGGTTGGCAGGATCTGCTACAGTAAGATTAAAATCCTTCGTAATAAATTTATCTGCTTCTGATTTTACTTTGAATGGAATAACATAAGTACCAGCAGGTGTATTGATATCAACTGCTACAGATGCAAGAAGTGAAAAATCAGGTTCGCCGGTGGAGTTATCAAATGTTATGGAAATACCTGAAGGAAGATTTTCAACTGAAACTGTTACATCCTGCTTTTCACCACCAAGATAAAAAACTTTCAAAGGCATTTCAATTCCGTTTCCGCGAGTAATGGTTTTATTATTCACTCCTGTAATCTTAAAGTCCATGCTCACATCATTTTCCTTAACACAGGAAAAGAAAAACAACAGACAAAGTATACCGGCCAGCGAAATATTTTTTTTCATAATTGATACAGCCCTAAAAGCCGGATATTTTTTAACGGTGTAAATTTAAGCAATCAGTGCATATCGTTTCTCTGCAAACTATAATTGCAATGTAAAAATCTTTCTCTCTTTAAAGTGATTTCTTGCTCTTGCTCAAACTCTTGCTCAATTTCTTGCTCTTGCTCAAACTCTTGCTGAATTTCACAGCTTCATTCCCAAATGATAAAACAGAAAGGAAAAAATATCAGATTGCTCTTCAATCATTTTTCCTGTTGGTTTGCCTGATGCTCCATGTCCGGCCTCTGTATCAATCCGGATAAGCATAGGATTTTCACCTTTATATTTTTCCTGCAAAGTGGCAGCAAACTTAAATGAATGTGCAGGGATAACTCTGTCATCATGGTCGGCTGTGGTAATAAGAGTTGCAGGATAATTTATATTTTCTTTAAGGTTATGCAGCGGCGAATATTTATAAATGGCTTTGAACTCATCTTCTTTATCACTGGTGCCATAATCATTTGCCCACGACCAGCCAATGGTAAATTTCTGGTAACGCAGCATGTCCATCACACCCACAGCAGGCAATGCCACTTTAAAAAGTTCCGGACGCTGTATCATTGCAGCACCAACCAGTAAACCACCATTCGATCTTCCGCTAATTGCAAGTTTTGATGGAGATGTATATTTTTCTTTAATAAGGTATTCTGCAGCACCAATAAAATCATCAAAAACATTTTGTTTTAAAAGTTTTGTTCCTGCCTTATGCCATTCATCACCATACTCACCGCCACCACGTAAATTGGCCATCACAAATAATCCACCCTGTTCCAGAAATACCAGTCGTTCCGGTTTAAATTCCGGTGTTTTGCTGATGTTGAATCCTCCATAACCAAATAATAATGTTGGTGTTTCAGGAGTAAGTTTCATTCCTTTTTTATGCACAAGGAACATAGGAATTTTTGTCTGATCCTTACTTGTATAAAAAATCTGTTGTGTTTCGTAATCTGCCGGATTGTAGGGAAGTTTTGTCTGAAATTGTTTGTACAATCTCAGATTATTCAGGTTAAAACGATACACAGTAGGAGGTGCAGTAAACGTGGTAAATGAGAAAAAGAAAAGGGAGTCGGAAATACTTGTGTTCAGTTCACTTACAGTTCCGAAAGTTTCCAGTGGAATTTCTGCTTTCCATTTTCCATTGGTATCGTATATATATAAATGACTGCTTGCATCTTTCATATAATGCAGCACCATATCTTTTCCGGCCAGTGAAACCTGTTGCAGAATATCATTTTGCTGCGATACAACTTCTCTCCAGTTTGCTTCTGAAGGTAATGCAGGATTAACTGCAATCAATCTGTATCGTGGTGCTTTATAATCGGTAATGAAAAGTACTTCTTTACCAATAGAACCAACAAGCGAAAACTGGTTCGTGAACTTATCTGTTATCACTACAGGTTTACTGCCTTTTTTGGTAAGATCCTGTATCATGATGCTGTTACCACTTGATCCTTCACTGGCAGAAATCACCAGGAAATGTTCATCATCTGTAGTACTTGCACTGAATATTCTTAAAGGATGTTCTGCATCCTGCCATACTAATGAATCATCAAGCTGTGATGTATGCAGTTTATGATAATATATTTTATGATTTTCATTTCGTTTGGTTAATGCATCAGCACCAGGCTCATCATATCTGCTGTAATAAAATCCCGAATCCTTCCATGCAACACCTGAAAATTTTACCCAGTTTATTATTTCCGGTAATGTTTTCAGGTTTGCGGTTTCTTTGATCCTCATTTCATTCCAGTCGCTTCCTGCTTTACTCAACATGAAAGCCATATAATTTCCATTTTTGTCGCTGGAGATGCTCTGTATGTTGACTGTGCCATCAGTGGATAATTTATTCTGATCAAAATAAGCCATAGGAACATAATTCAAACCGGGCATCATATATAAAACAGGCTGGTTCTGCAGACCATCATTCTTAAAATAGAAATAGCGTTTTCCGGCTTTAATGGGTGCTGAATATTTCGGGTAATTCCATAAGGCCGACATCCTTGCTTTTAAGGAATCACGGAATGGGATTTTTGAAAGATAATTCTGTGTCACTACATTCTCTTCTGTAACCCATTTTTTTGTTTCAGCAGAATTATCATCTTCCATCCAACGGTATGGATCAGCCACAGTAACACCAAAATAATTGTCGCTTACTGTTCCCTTTTGCGGAGCAGGATAAACAGGAGTCTGGGCAATAGCAGGATTCAGAAAAACATTCAGAAATAATACAGCGAGCAGGTTCTTAATCATTGATTTTATCATAATTTATGTCAGCGTGCAAAATAACATCTATTTTCGTGATCCAAATCTATACAGCAGGTTTCACTATGAAAAATTACATTTTCCTTATTTCCACGATTTCTCTTTTCTTTCTGAGTTCATGTGGTACTAAAACAGTTACGGATGCATCTTCGCAGGATGATCAACTGGATTCTTTTAAAAAATACTATGTAGAGGAGTTATTCCGAATCAGTCCGGGTTCCGCCATCAGTGCCGGCCGTCACGAGTTTGACAGCATTTTACAGGTGCCGACAATTGCATTGATGCAGGAGGATGTGAACAGATGGAATGGATTGCTTGATAGTATGAAAAAGTATGATGAGGCAAGATTAAATGAGGCCAACCAGATCGACCTCCGGATTATGAGAGATAACATCAACAGTAATATCTGGTACACGAACGAGTTTAAATCTTATGAATGGGATCCATCATCTTTCAATGCCTGTGGTGGTTTTGCAGAAATATTAAACGGCAGATATGCTTCTCTTGAAAACCGTTTACATGCTTTTAATATTCGCCTGCAACATGTAAAACAATATTATGAGGAAGCAAAGAAGCTGATCAAAACACCTACAATTGAGCATACTGATCTTGCCATATTACAACATGAAGGTTCTGTTGAAGAAGTATTTGGAGCCGGCCTTCGTGATTCTGTTGCTGCATCTCATCTGAGTGATGCAGAGAAACAACAGTTACTTGTTGCTGCTGACAGTGCACGTTCTGCTGTGATGGGATATGCTGCATGGTTGAAAGAAAAACGTGCAACGATGACACCTGAAAACAGTCGCAGTTTCCGTATTGGTAAAGTGTTGTATGATGCGAAGTTTAAATATGATATTGTTTCCGATTATTCTGCAGAAGATATTTATAAAAAGGCAGTAACACGTCGCGCTGAACTGCATGGTGAAATGGCAAAGCTGGCAAGACAATTATGGCCAACGTATTTTAAGAGAGAAGAAATGCCTGCAGATTCACTCGTGCTGATCCGCAGAATGATTGATGCACTTTCAGGAAATCATGTGAAGCCAGCATTGTTTCTCGAGTCAATTGAAAAGCAATTACCGGAACTGGTAAATTTCATCAACGAGAAAAAATTATTATATATAGATCCATCAAAACCACTGGTAGTGCGTAAAACTCCTGCCTATATGGAAGGTGGTGGAGCAGGTGCTTCTATTTCAGCACCAGGTCCATTCGACAAAGAAGCAAACACTTATTATAATGTTAGTCCGCTTACAGGTTACACACCGGAGCAGGCTGAAAGTTATCTGCGCGAATACAATCAATATATATTGCAGATATTAAATATTCACGAAGCAATTCCTGGTCATTACACCCAGTTGGTTTACAGCAACAATTCGCCAAGTCTTATTAAAAGTTTATTTGGTAATGGTGCAATGGTGGAAGGATGGGCTGTTTATTCGGAAAGGATGATGGTGGAAAATGGTTATGGTGGCAACACACCTGAAATGTGGCTGATGTACTACAAGTGGCATCTCCGTTCGGTTTCCAATACAATACTTGATTACAGTGTACACGTTTTAAATATGAGCGAAGAAGATGCAAAACGACTTCTTATCGATGGTGCTTTTCAACAGGAAGCAGAAGCTGCAGGAAAGTGGAGACGTGTTAAACTTACACAGGTTCAGTTATGCAGTTATTTCACAGGATTCACAGAGATTTATGAATTGCGTGAGGAGTTAAAGAAGAAAGAAGGTGACCAGTTTGATCTGAAGAAGTTTCATGAGAAGTTTCTAAGCTATGGAAGTGCACCGGTTAAATATATAAAAGAACTGATGCTGGCTTCTGAAAAACCGGTTAAGTAAAAACGTGAGCACATCCGTTCTGTATCCTTTACCTCATGGATACTCCATCAGGTTAAGTGAAGTGATGAGTGATGCCTGGAAAAAGCATACACGTTCTGCTCCCGTATTTTTCACTCCTGATTATCTGCATGCATTGGAAAATGCACAGATGGAAGGTTTCTGTTATATATATGGAGAGATTTATAAAAACGATGTGCATGCAGGACTGATTTATTTCCAGCTTATCGATCTTGCATTTGTAAAAATCGGATCTGTAATTCACAGTGAACCTTATGGTAAGTTTATGAAGCTGGTGAGTGATAAAATTACCAGTTCATTGCTTGGAAAGAAAAAAGGGAAGAAGCATTTTTTACTGGTGAACGGAAATATGTGTGTAAGTGGTAATTATGGTTTATTCATTTCTGATGATCATAAAAACGCATTGCCACAGATTTATAAAAATATATATGAATCTGCTGCATCATTTATTGAAAGTGAAGGGGAGTTAAGTGTTTCTATTATTAAAGACTTTCATTTTTCAGATGATGTGTTGAATAAGACACTTATTTCTCAGGGCTTCATTCGTTTTGTGATGGATCCTGTAATGGTGTTGAAAATGGATGCTTCCTGGTTGTCTTTTAATGATTATCTGCAGTCATTGTCAAGTAAGTATCGTTTGCGCACACTTACTGTGATGGAAAAAATTTCCGGCTACGAACTTCGTACTCTGGAAGTTGATGATATCGAAAAACATCGTGAACGTCTGGAGTTTTTGTATCAGTCTGTAATAGGCAAATCGCCGGTACGCATTGTACAGCCTGATATGAAATATATAATCGAACTAAAGAAAAGTATGAAGGATACATTTATAGTGAAGGCATGGTTTGATAATGATCAGCCTGCTGCTTTTTTCACTGTTTTTAATTTTAATAATGTATCAGAAGCACATCATATCGGAATTGATTATCAGCTTAACCGTACACATTCACTTTATCAGAATATGCTTTATGCTCATATTGATATGGCAATTCAGAATAAATCAAAGTACCTGGATTATGGACGTACTGCAATGGAAATGAAAAGTACGGTTGGTGCAACTCCCGAAAATTATGCTGCTTACATCAGGATGAACAGTCGTGTACTCAATCATCTCATAAAACCATTCCTTCCTTCTGAACCTCCTTCCGGGTGGGTGCAGCGTTATCCCTTCCGTAAGCCGGGCGAAAACTAACCATTAACGTTACGCTGTTAATAATTCCGGATTTTTCACTTGATGCAAACTCCATTTTACAGTAACATTGTATAATGGATGTGCAGGATGTAAAGGCCACAGAAATCAAAGCTCTGATTAGTCTTCTTGATGATACTGATAAGGAAATTTATCATCACATAGAAGAGAAACTGATCAGCATTGGCAGAAATGCAATTCCACTTCTGGAGGATGCATGGTCGAATTCATTCGATGCTCTTCAGCAACAACGCATCGAACACATCGTACATAAAATTCAGTTTGATACGCTTGTTGAAGATCTGAAACTATGGATTCATACAGGCGATGATGATCTTCTCAAAGGTGCAATTGTAGTTGCGCGTTATCAATATCCTGATCTTGATCCGGTAGTGATTGCGGAGCAGTTGAATAAAATAAAGAAGGATGTCTGGCTGGAGTTGAATGAAAGTATGACTGCACTGGAACAGATCAACGTTATCAATCATGTTCTTTTTTCTACACATGGTTTTGGTGGAAATACCAGTAACTACCATGCACCACAAAATTCTTTTATCAATACGGTTTTAGAAAGTCATAAAGGAAATCCATTATTGTTAAGTATCATCTACCAGATTGTTTGCCAACAAGTGAACATTCCTGTGTATGGTGTTAATCTCCCTGAACATTTTGTGCTTGCTTATGTTGATCAGAAAGAAGGAGAACAATCTGGCGTAGGAAAAATTCTCTTCTATGTAAATGCTTTCAGTAAAGGAACTGTATTTGGAAAAAATGATATTGATCAGTTTATTAAAAAATTAAATATTGAATCACTCAACAGTTATTATCAGCCATGTGGTAATCGTGATATGATTCAACGCATGTTACGTAATCTCAGTTTTTCATTTCAGAAATTAGGTGATAAAGAAAAAGTGGATGAGATTGATGTTATGCTTCAGCTTTTTGT
>JBDTVD010000054.1:0-14585 GCA_040007375.1 Bacteroidota bacterium
ATTTATGACACGCGCTACAAGCACGCGCCAGTGGCAGATCGAATCCATTCATTCTTACAAATTGTAATACTATTCAATCATTAAAATTTATGACACGCGCTACAAGCACGCGCCAGTGGCAGATCGAATCCATTCATTCTTACAAATTGTAATACTATTCAATCATTAAAAATTTGACACGCGCTACAAGCACGCGCCAGTGTTAGGGTGAGGAAAACAAAAAATCCTGAACTTTCATTCAGGCTTTATATATAAAATGTTTTTATTCTCTATAAGAAATTCAATCTCGCCATAAAAGTATCTTTATATGACTTTCCGATTGGAATTGTTTTATCACCGATCAACACGGTGTTTTCATCCAGTACATTGATCTTATCAATTGGAATTATGTAAGAACGATGCACACGTAAAAATTTGGTGTTTGGTAATTTCGCTTCAATATCTTTCATGGTGGAATGTATCACAAACTGATCTGTATTGGTTTGTATAATTACATAATTATCCATTGCCTGTATCCAGCTGATATTATCCAGATATACTTTCACCAGCATGGAACCTTTCTTTACAAAGAAGGAATTCTGAATTACAGGATGTTCAATGAATGTATTCTGCATCACAGCCTGGCGATCTGCTTTATCCATTCCCTGTTGACGCTCCATTATTACTAATGCAGTTCCTATCAGATTATCTTTTTCATCACGTATTGGTGATGATGTAATAGAAGATGCAACACTTGTGTTTTCACGTTTCACCAATACAAAACAATCGTTGTATTCCATTGCTTCGTTATTCATCATTCCGGTAACAATATCTTCTTTACGAATAGAAGCACCACCCTCCTGCTCTATTGCCATCATCGTAAATAAATCAACTCCTACTGCTGAATCAGCACCATAACCTAACATGGTTTCTGCTTTACCATTCAGATAGGTTACACGACAATCAGTGTCTGTAAGTATAATTGCTTCATCAACCTGAGCCAGTGCATTCGACATACGTTGATTTTTATCACGCACTTCTTTATCACGACCAAATTTAAACAATGCCATTTCAACAGTAGTTTTTAAATCTGTTTCGTTAAATGGCTTTACAATATATCCATAAGGTTCTGTAACCTTTGCACGATCAAGTGTTGCCTGATCCACATAAGAAGTTAAGAAAATAACAGGAATTTGATAGTGCTGCTGAATATGAGCCGCAATGGTAATTCCATCTTCATCACCTTTCAGTTTAATATCGAGGAAAACCAGATCAGGACGGATTTCTTTCAGCTTATCGTAAGCAATTACTGCAGATGATGCTGTAGCTGGTACATCATAACCCAGTTTTATCAGAGTGCTCTGAATATCCTTCGCTACAATACTCTCATCTTCTACAACAAGAATCGTGGTCTTTTTCATTTTACTTTATTTATGGATTGTTTTAAAATCAATCGTGTATTTTACTCCGTTACTACTATCAATCTTCAGCGTTCCGTCAATCTGATCTGTTAATGCATGTATCAGTTGTATTCCTAAAGAATCGGAATCCTCAAGATGAAATCCTGCTGCCAGGCCAACACCATTATCAGCAATAATAAGGCGGTATTGTGATTCATTCAGATGACTGAAGCGAATGAGAATCTCACCTTTACGTCCGTCGTTAAACGCATGTTTTATCGAATTGGATACAACTTCGTTAATAATTAATCCGCATGGTACTGCAGTATCAATATCCAAAGATATTTTTTCTGAGATTATGTTCAACACAACCTTGCCGGAACTTATTCCTGAAGTTTGTAACAGGTTATCGGTCAGTCGTCTGATGTAATCATCAAAATCAATACGACTCAGTCCATCACTCTGGTAAAACCGTTCATGTATCAGTGCCATGCTTTTTATGCGGTTCTGACCTTCACGCAGTGCTTTGGAGGCATTTGCATCCTGCACATAATGTGTCTGAAGGTTGAACAGGCTGATGATAATCTGAAGGTTATTTTTTACGCGATGATGTATTTCCCTTAGTAAAACTCCTCTTTCTTCCAATGATGCCCGGATCTGCTCTTCCATCTTTTTGCGCAACGTGATGTCCGTATCAATTACAACAACGTTGGTGAGCTTTCCCTGTTCATTTAAAATAGGTGTAAGCGTGCTTGATGTCCATATCTGTTTTCCTTCTTTATTCATGAGATCAGATTCATATATAAACGATCTCTTCTCTGCAATGCATTCATCCAGATGTTCTACAACAAGTGGATTTGAAGTGAGTTCCTTTAAATGATAACCACGACTTTTCTTTACTTCAAGCAATGTATAACCGGTTAGTTTGATGAAACCGGTATTTACCCATTCCAGTTCGAGGTTATGATTGAAAATCATTACAGCATTATCAGTTTCTGAAGCAACTAACGATAATTTAGCCAGCTCCAGATTTTTTTCCTGAAGTTCTTTTGTACTGTCATTAACCATTTGTCGTAACACTTCACTTCTTCTGCGTAATGTACGTGTGCGGAAATTATATCCGAGCCATACTGCACCTACTGCAGTTCCGATACATAGCAGGTAGAAGAAAGGGGTTTTCCAGAATGGAGGTTTGATGGAAAAAGAATACGTAACAGGTATTGACCATTCTCTCTGGTTTGCAGTTGCCTGAACTTTGAATATATATTCACCACCGGGAAGATTGGAATAATTTGCGAAATTCAGTTTTGTAACCGGTGACCAGTCTTCATCAAATCCTTCCAGCATAAAACGATACTGCACTTCATCAGGAGCAGTGAGATAAATTCCGTTAAAAATAAAACTGATGTGATTATTATTATAAGCAAGAATCAGATCTTCCGGTAAACCTGTAACACGGTTCATTCTGATTTTATTTTTTCTCCAGTCAACATCTTCATAAAACAACTGGATCTTGGCAATGAAAACAGAAGGTAATGTTGGACGCACAACAGCAGCATCAGGACTGAATCGTATTACACCGTTTATGGTTCCGAACCAGATGTTACCATCCTGATCTTCGGTAGCAGAATTACTTTCAACACCCAGATATCCATTTCCTTTATCATAGTGTATGAGAGAAACTTTATTTTGCTTAATATATATATCCCAGTCGAGGCAGTCAAGCCCTTCAGGAGTTCCCATCCACAGTTTTTTTCTGCTGTCGAGGAAACAGAAGTTAAGACTTTCATTATTCAATCCTGACTTGCGGTTTAATTTACGTACAGATGCTTTATCACCGGAACGTGAATATATAATAACACCGAAATCGTACATGCTTATCAGTACATTTCCATCGTAATCACTGATTATAGAAGTTACCGGTGCATCAGGAAGTTTAAATTGCTGATTGACAGAAACAGGTAATCCATTCCTTATATAATAAAGTCCTTTCAGTGTACCAACCCATATAGTGCTACTGCTATCTTCATATAATACACGTACTTTTTCATCCTTAAAACCAGAAGCAGCATTCATCAGGCTGAATGAAAATCCATCGTATTTATATATACCCTTATCAGTACCAAACCATGTATTACCGGCACGATCACATAAAACAGAATATATAATCTGATTCTGCAACAACGGAAATGGTGATTCCAACAGATTCAGCGAATCATTATATCTGTAAGGTCCATTGGTTGATCCCAGCCAGTAATTGTTTTTTTTATCCTGTGTGATGCACCATATAGTACTGCTTTTTAAACCTTCTGATACATTGATCTGGCTAAATAAATCATGCTGAAAAATATTTATTCCTCCTGTTAATGTTCCAATCCACAATTTATTTTTCTGATCTGCAAAAATGGATAACACATTATTATTACTCAGTCCATCATCAATAGTATAACTGATAAAACGATCACCATTATACTTAAAAATTCCATTCCATGTTCCCAACCAGTAATTTCCTTCGCGATCTTCAATTACTGATTTGATAATATTACTATTTACTCCCTGACCAACATTTACATAACTGATTTTTCCATTGTGCAGTTTTGCAAGTCCTCCATTTGTTGCAAACCACATATTACCACCGGCATCTTCAATAATATCTTCAACTCTTACATTTGGCAAACCATCATCTATAGTAATGTTGGTAATCTTTCCATTCTCCATAACCGAAACTCCCTGGTAAGTTCCCATCCACAATTTACCATCGCGCGATTGCTCCAGACAAAAAATAACATTGCTGATCAACCCTTCTTTAACAGTATAATTGGTAAAAGATCTGTTATTGAAATTACTTAAACCACCACTCGTTGCTACCCACAAATTGTTCTGCTTATCAATTAACAGATCGAAAACAGTATTACCAACAAGTCCTTGCGATGTAGTATAGTTTACAAATTTTTTATTCTTGTAACGGCTGAGTCCTTCTGAAGTACCAATCCATATATTGGTATCCTTATCATCACAAATTGCATTTACATTATCACTCAGTAATCCATCATTAATTGTAAAGGTTTTATACATGGCAGCACCATATCTCACCAACCCTTTACGTACTGTACCAAACCAGATATTACCATGTTTATCTTCAAATATTGTTCGTACAGGATTGTTGGCAATGGAACTTTCGCGGGAAGGATAAGTGAATGACTTACCATCGTATAATGCCGCACCGTTCATGGTACCGATCCAGAGTCTGCCTGAACGGTCTTGTATTATATCATTTATCTGGTTGCTTTGTAAACCGTTTGCAATACTATAATTGGTGAAATTGTAACGCTGACCTGAAGAAGTAAAGGCAGTAAGCGTAAAAAGAATATATATCAGTAAATGTTTCAGGTAGCGCATCAGGTATGTAACCGGTATAATACGTTGAGCAGACTTTTTTGTTTCAATAAATTTAAAAGTCTTTGTGCGAAGATGCTTGAGTTGCTTCAATATCGGTTTCCTTTACAGATATAAACTTTAAAATAAATTTATAAAAAAACCCGGCATCACACCGGGCTTTACTGGTGATATTACTCAATCACAGTTAGTTTTCTCACTGTAGATTTACCGTTCGATTCCAGGTGAATCATATATAAACCTGGTGAATATCCTTTTGTTTCAAGAGTAGTATTAGCACTGTTGAAAGTATTTTTATATATTGTCTTTCCTTCCATATCGGTGATGATTACTGTTCCGTTAACCACTTCATTGCCGGTTACTATGCGGAATTTATTTCCTGCATGTACAGGGTTTGGGTAAATATTGAATGTATTTGTTTCAGTTGATTTAATGGAACTTATTGCAGAAGCATCTAAAACAAAGAGACCATTCTGCATATCACTTACAAGAATATTTCCACTTGGCAACCAGGGATAACAACCCCATGCTCCGGCATAAGCAGGTGATGGATAAGTTCCTGTTGGATTCTGATAATACGTATCAAAATAACCTGCTAAAACAGGAGAAGATGGATTGCTGATGTCATACACCTGCAGTCCATCCTGGTAATAAGCTATATATAATAAGTTTCCCTTTACGAATGGATTATGAGGAGTTGCCAGATCATTGGAATGAAAATTATTAACCACTGTTAAATTAGTAAGGTCAGTTACATCCAGCACTTTTACATCCATGCCATCAGGAACTTCATCTGTAAAATAAAGTTTAGTTCCGCTTACATCAAGTGCACTGCTGTGATTATATCCCTGGTCAATATAGGTAATAAGTGAGTTTATATATTGAAAATGATTGTTAGCACCAAGAGAAAAAATATAAAGTCCACTATAACCACAGGAAGCATAAATAGTATCTCCTTTAACAAACATATCATGAACAGATCCTCCGGGAATACTGAAATCGCTGTTCAGTGAACGTAACAACACAGGTAACTCAGGATTTGCAAGACTGAATACGGCCATTGATGAATTACCAACACTACCTCCGTTAACTGTACCTCCGTAAAGTTTATCACCTTCAATATATATAGTGTGTGACCGTGAGAATAATGTGTTGTCATCATAAACCACATGAACAGAATCAGGAAGATAGGACAAGTCAACAATCTGCAAACTGTTTGGTGATGAATCATCACTTACCATATAAGCATAATGCTGGTAGGTTTTTATTTCTCTCCAGATGCAGTTATTTCTTCTCCCCTGCACATAATCTCGCTGTACAGGCGCTGCAGGATTGGTAACATCAATAAAATAAGTACCGCTTGCTGCACCTACAATTGCATATTCATTTCCTGAAGCATCAGCCCATCCCCAGATTCCATTGTATTTAATTCCATAGGCTGTGGCTACCGGTTCGTTCGGATTAAACCAGTTTGATTTGAAGGTGATGTTATTGAAATCATAAACCTGCGCACCAACAGAAGTAACTGCCAGCATAAGCAATGTAAAAAGGATGTATTTGTTTTTCATGTCAGTTATTTCTTATTTCAAAGATAAGCAGGAATCAATACTTGTTTTGTTTCAGGATAAATCTGACAAAAGTTTCTTCATCAGTGTAGTCATGATTTGCTCTGCAGCAGTTGCAACACGAAGTACTTCTTCATGAGTAATGATTTCAGGTTCATCATGTCCGCCCATATCAGTAATAATAGAAATTGCAAAAACAGGTAATGACATATGTCGGGCAACAATTGCTTCAGGAACAGTTGACATTCCCACACAATCAGCACCAATGGTTTTTATATAGCGATATTCTGCACGTGTTTCATACACGGGACCCGTTACAGCAGCATACACTCCGGCATGACAACGGATATTCATTTCCTTAGCAATACCTGTTGCCTTTGCTATCATCTTTTTATCATAAGGCTCACTCATGTCAGGAAAACGTGGCCCCATTTCTTCGAGGTTTTTACCAATGAGAGGATTTGTTCCCATCAGGTTAATATGATCCTCAATAATCATAAGGTCTCCCACTTTATAATTATTATTTACACCGCCACTTGCATTGGAAAGTAATAAGCGCTCCACTCCCATCATCTTCATCACCCTCACCGGAAATGTAACTTCCTGCATGGAATATCCCTCATAAAAATGGAATCTGCCCTGCATCACTACTACCTCTGCACCATTCAGTTTACCAAACATCAGTTTACTGCCATGGCCTGCAACGGTAGAAACAGGAAAGTTGGGAATATCAGCATATGAAAGTGAATGACTTACTTCCAGTTCCTTTACCAGTCCACCCAGACCAGAGCCCAGAATTATTGCAGTTACAGGTTTCTTACCTGTTTCCTTTAACAGCCACTCAGCCGTTTGTTTTATTTTTTCTAACATGATTTAATATATATTGATCAAATTGTTCATTACTATTGAATCCGAAATTCACCTTTACCGGTAATATATATAATGGAAAAGAAAGGGCACGATTGCTTAATCTTGTAAAATCCTTTTCCGTAGTAACTATGATTGCAGGAGAAGCAATATTATTAAATTTTTCACCTATCCTGTTTAAATCCTTTTCATCAAACTGATGATGATCGGGAAAAATCAGTGTTGTTACTGACTTAAATTCCTTCTGAAGCCATATCTTCATTGGTTCCGGATCAGCAATTCCCGTGAGCATTAATACATGATAATTTTTATAGTTGGCAGGAAGAACCTCTTCCGCATTGTTCAATGCAACAATTGGCTGGTAAGTAAATGTGGAGAAAAATAATTGCTGATGCTTGTGCAACCTCACTTTCCCCTGTAATGCATTCTTTTCCGCATCTGCCAAATCAACAGGGCATTTGGTAATGATGATAATATCTGCACGATTACTTCCACTTGCTGCTTCCCGTAAATTACCTGCAGGAATTATATAATCATCAGTGAATAGATTCCCATAAACTGTTAGCAGAATATTCAGTGATGGTTTTACATGTCGGTGTTGATAGGCATCATCAAGAATAACAACTTCGGCTTTTCCACTCTTCAGAATCTGATTTATCCCTTCTACCCTGTTTTCGCAGACAGCCACTTTCACTTCCGGAAATTTCAATTTGTACTGCAGTGGTTCATCACCCGATTGATCAGCAGAAGAAGTTTTATTTACTTCGAGATAACCCTTTGTACTTCTGCCATAACCTCTGCTCAGTGTTGCAATTTCAAAATGTGGTGAAAGTAAAGTGAGCAGATATTCCACATGCGGTGTTTTACCGGTTCCACCCATGCTGAGATTTCCAATGCTTATTACAGGAATATCAAATTCCGTTGATTTCAGAATTCCTTTATCAAAGCAAAAATTCCTGATCCTTGTTACCAGATCATAAATTATTGCAAAAGGAAAAAGAAGTCTCCGGAGTTTCATCAACCGCAAAAATATTTTATTAAGTGGAAGCACCTACTTTTGTGGCACCTGATATGAAAATAAAAGATATAATTCAACAACTGGAGCAACTGGCTCCTCCTTCTCTGCAGGAGAATTACGATAACAGTGGTCTTCTTATTGGCAGTAAAGATGATGAAACATCAGGAGCAATAGTTTGTCTTGATTGTACTGAAGAAGTAATTGATGAAGCAATTGCGTCAGGTTTCCATCTCATCATATCACATCATCCCATTATATTCAGTGGTCTGAAAAAGATTAACGGAAAGAATTATGTAGAGAGAATCGTTATCAAGGCAATAAAAAACAATATTGCTATTTACGCAATCCACACTAACCTGGATAATGTTTATGAAGGAGTTAATCAAAAGATTGCATCAAGACTTGGACTGATTAATACAAGCATACTTTCTCCTAAAAATCAACTTCTTTGCAAGCTGGTGACTTTTGCTCCTTTAACTGGTGCAGAAACTATACGAAATGCCCTTTTTGCTGCCGGAGCAGGATCTATAGGAAAGTACAGTGATTGCAGTTTCAGCAGCCAGGGAATGGGCACCTTTAAAGCCGGAACCGGTGCTCAACCTTATGTAGGGTCAATTAATGAAAAGCATTTGGAACCGGAAGAAAGAATTGAAGTAATCCTGGAAAATCATCTTCAAAATGCAGTAATAGCAGCTTTAAAAAATGCACATCCTTATGAAGAAGTGGCTTATGATGTTTACCCACTACTGAACTCACATCAGCTTATTGGCTCCGGATTAATTGGTGATTTGAAAGCTCCTGTTGATACTATGGAATTCCTGAAATCTCTGAAGAAAACCATGTTAACATCCTGTGTACGATATACAAAGGTTGTTAAAGATCAGGTAAGCAGGATTGCTGTCTGTGGTGGATCCGGTAGTTTTCTTTTTAATGATGCAAAGGCTTCCGGGGCTGATGTGTTTATAACGGCAGACTATAAGTATCACCAGTTTTTTGATGCTGACGGACAATTGGTAATTGCTGATATAGGTCACTATGAAAGTGAGCAGTTTACGGGGGAAATATTAGCCGGATTTCTTAGCAATAAATTTCCTACATTTGCCGTCCGTTTAACAAAAGTGAATACTAATCCTGTTAACTATTTATAAAATCAAATGGCGGTAAAAAAAGCTAAGGCTAAAAAAGAAGAGGAAGTGGTTGTAAAGGAAGCTCCTAAAAAGATTAATCCTTTATCCCGTCCTATAGTAAAAGGCGATAATACGATTGAAGATAAACTCCGGGCTTTATACCAGTTACAGCTCATCGACAGTGAAGTAGATCAGATCCGTAATGTACGGGGAGAATTACCACTGGAAGTTAGTGACCTGGAAGATGAAATTGCCGGTTTACAAACAAGGATTTCCAATTATACCGAAGAAGCAGATGCACTGGATGAGCAGATTAAAACGCGTAAGCAATCAATGAAAGATGCTGCTGCGCAAATTAAGAAGTATCAGGCACAGCAATTAACAGTTAAGAATAACAGAGAGTATGATTCGTTGAATAAAGAGATTGAATACCAGCAACTGGAAATTCAGCTTTCTGAAAAACGTATTAAAGAACATACAATTGATCTTGCTGCAAAAAAGGTAATCATTGAGGCTTCGGAAACTACACTGGAAGAAAGAAACGATGATCTGAAAAACAAGAAGAACGAATTGGATTCTATCATTGCAGAAACAGAAAAAGAAGAAGCAGAATTACTTCGTGAATCTAAAAAAGCAGAAACGATTATTGATGAGCGTTTATTAACTGCTTATTCAAGAATACGCAATAATGTAAGGAACGGACTAGGTGTTGTTTCCATTGCACGTGATGCCTGCGGAGGATGTTTCAATAAGATCCCACCACAACGTCAATTGGATATCCGTCAACGTAAAAAAGTTATTGTTTGCGAACATTGCGGACGAATTTTAGTTGATCCTGCAATTCTGGAGAATTAAGAATGCAGAATGCAGAATGCAGAATGCAGAATGAAATACTTACATATAAAAAAAAGGCTGATCAAACGATCAGCCTTTTTTTTATGACTATTCCAGATTCCAGATACCAGATACTCGATACCCGATACTATTTCTCAGTATCCAAAAAGATTTTCCAGTCCCATCTCATTCACTTCACCATACTTCGACAGTGCATCAAAATTGATGTTTTCATGTTTACCTAAAACCATAGTAGTATAGTTACGGTTTTTAATATAACTGTCGTGGAATGATTTTATATCACCTAATGAAAGCGTCTGGATTTTATCATATATATCTTTCCTCCTGTCATAATCATATCCAAGCTTTTTATAACGGTCGCGGAGAAATAATATATCTGCTTTGGTAATTCGTTCCGTCTGCATTGATTTTACCAATGATGCTTTTGCTTCTGTAAATCCTGTTTCACTTAAAGGCATATCATTCAGCAACTCATTTAATCCTGCCATTGCTTCCGGTAGTTTATCAGATTGTGATCCTATGTATGCATAATTAAAATAGGATTTATATCTGTCCTGTGGTTCACGATAACCGGAGTTTACTGAATAAGCCAGTGCACGACTTTCACGGAGCGTTTGAAAAACAATACTCGACATACCACCACCGAAATATTCATTATATAAAGATACCTGTCCTGAAATATCTTTATTAAACAAATCTGCTTTACTCATCATCACAATCTCCACTTGTTTCATATCGTAATTAAATACAAACACACGATTCACATCAGATTTCAGCTCATCAAATTTTGCAGGAGGAGGAATAGCCAGGAAGCCTTTAGGTGTATGGTGGAATTTATTCAGTATCGATCCGAGTTCAGCAATCGGTGCAGGCCCATAATAACTGATGCGATGCTGGTAACCGATAAGATTTTTTATAAGAGTGGTAAGTTGTATAGCCTGCAGATCATGAAGCTCCTGCTCTGACAAAATATTGGTGGAAGGATTTTTTGCACCATACTTTGCATACTGCTGCATGAGTGAAAGAATTGCTCTCTTATTTAATTTGGCATCGGCTCTTCGCTTTAAAACATCATCAACATAATTGGCAAGTGCTGTATCATCCGGTTTAGGAGTTGCAAGAAAATCTTCGAACAGTGCCACGGCCGCTCCAAAATTTTCATGCAGTCCTGTTAAATATATATAGCACATATCCTCACCTTTCGAAATACCATAATCGCAACCCAGCTTATAAAACTCCTCCTTCAATTTTGCAGCGGAGAATTTTTCAGAACCAATATATTCCAGGTATTCCACTGCATGAGCCAGTTGTTTGTTATTGTTGGAACCCATATCCAATATATAATAAAGACTGAACAGATTATTTTCTTTATTCTGAACATAACTCACCTCTACACCGCTGGTGAGAGTTATTTTACTGATGGACTTATTAAAATCAATAAATACCGGCTGCACAGGTTTTACCTTCATCGCCATAATTCTTTTCAGATAATCTGATTGCTCATCTCTGTTTGTGGCAACAGGAGTGATATGTGGTTTGGCAACCTTTGCAACGCTGGTATCTTCTCCTGTACGTTTATATACTATCACATAATTGTCACCATACCAGGTACGTACAAATTCAATTATTTCCTGTTTGGATATTTTCGACAATCGATTAATCTGGTTCACTGCATCTTTATAATCCACTCCATCCAGTTCGGCACTCAGCATAAAAGAAGCACGACCCTGGTTGGTTTCAAAACTTTTTGCCTGTTCTACTTTCAACTGATTAATAATTGCAGGCAACAAGTCGTCACTGAAATTTCCTTCTTTCATTTCTGCAATTTGTTTAAGTATCAGATCCCTCACTTCTTCCAATGTCTGCCCTTCTCTTGCACGACCACTCAGAATGTGCATGCTGTAATCTTTCATAATGTTTGTAGAAGAAGAGCTGCTAAGAACCTTTTGTGCCTGGTTAAGATTAAGATCAAGCATACCAGCCTGTCCGTTACTCAATATCATATCAACCAGAGTAAGCATGTCTGCATCATGTGTTGATGCACCACCAAAACGAAAAGCCATATTCACACTTTCAGCATCTGGTCCATACACTTCTTTTACTATCGGTTGCTTGATTAATTTTTCCGGTTGAAAAGTAAATGGAGGAACAGCTTTCGGTTTTGCATCACCGAATTTTCTATCAATAATTTTTATAAACTCATCAGGATTAAAATCACCGGAAAAAGCCATTACCATATTATTAGGTACGTAATATGTAATAAGGTAGTCCTGTATTTTTTTCAGAGAAGGATTTTTCAGATGATCGATAGTTCCGATAGTAGTTTGTGTACCGTAAGGATGATTAACAAACAGCCCTGCCATCATTGCTTCATAAACTTTACGACCATCATTATCCAGAGTTCTGTTTTTCTCTTCATAAACAGCTTCCAGTTCCGTATGAAATAAACGCATTACAGGTTTACGAAAACGCTCTGCTGAAACATCCAGAAATTCTTCTGCATAATTCGAAGGAACATCATTTACATAAACAGTTTGTTCAACTGAAGTAAATGCATTCGTTCCTTCAACACCCATTGCCGACATCAGTTTGTCAAATTCATTTGGTATAGCATATTTAGCTGCTTCTCCGGAAACAGCATCAATCTGATCATATATATGAATGCGTTCCATACTGTCAGTAGTTTTGCCATACATATCATATAAATTAAATATAGAATCGAGCAATGGTTTTTCTTTTTGATAATCTCTGCTTCCCATTTTATCGGTCCCTTTAAACAACATATGCTCCAGGTAGTGTGCTAATCCTGTTGCATCAGAAGGATCTGTTTTGCTCCCTGCCTTAACGCCAATCATAGATTGAAAACGGGGCTCATCCTTATATACCGACAGATAAACATGAATACCATTTTTAAGAATATACATTTTGGCTTTGAGCGGATCACCCGGAACACTGGTGGATTCAAGAGCTGCAGGTATGGGTGCCTGCTTTGTCTGGGTGAAGCCCGTTTGCTGTATAAAAGTGAGCAAATAAATTACTATGGAAATTCTGATTAGTTTCATGCTATATTTTGATATGAAAGCCAAATATACACACTTGCCCGTTGCCGTAAATTTTATCACATTTGTGTTGTGAAAATCCATGTAGTTTTATTGTTTACTTTATTAGCTATTACCGGTTCCTATGCCCAGAAAGAATCCAATAACTGGCTCTTCGGCACAAATGTCTGGTTAGACTTTTCATCAGGAACCCCAGTATCAGTTTCAGGAAGTGCTATGAATGTTGCAGAAGGATGTGCCAGTTTTTCAGATACTTCCGGTAACCTTCTTTTTTATACGGATGGAATTACAATCTGGGATAAGACGCATAATCCAATGCCTAATGGAACAGGCATGCATGGAAATAATTCTTCCAGTCAGTCGACAATTGTAGTTCCGAAACCCGGTTCTAACTACACCAATTTTTACGTATTTACTGTAGATGCTGATCCGGGAAATTTGATTGCACCAGTTTATTATGGTTTTGAATACAGTGAAATCGACATGACACTGAATGGAGGTAATGGAGATGTTACAGCAGTAAAAAATGTTCATCTTATAGATTCTGTAAGTGAAAAAGTAACAGCCGTTAGAAGTGGCATCAATGGAAATAATTTCTGGGTTATCACTCATGAGTGGAATACCAATCGTTTCTTTAGTTATGAAGTTACTGCTACAGGTGTAAATACGATTCCTGTTATCAGTAGTGTTGGAAGTGTCCATCTGCAGGGAAACGGAGGGTTTCTTACAGTTCCCTCTCATGGCTATCTGAAAGCAACTAAAAATGGAGACAGACTGGCCCTTGCAATCGGTAATACAGTAAATAAAGTAGAGATATTTAATTTTAATAATACCAACGGGCAAGTATCCAGTCCGGTCAGCATGACGATGCGTGATGTATATGGATTGGAATTTTCTCCCAGCGGACAATATTTATATACAGCCTTAAGCACCAATCCTGATACTATCTTCCAGTTTGATGTTACTGCTCCAAATATTCCGATTACGAAGCTGACTGCAGGTGTTACCACATCAGGAACAATTATTAAAGCCATTCAGATTGCCAACAATGGTAAAATATATTGTGCACAGGGTGGTTTGAATTCTCTTTCCGTTATAAATAATCCTGATCAGCCTGCACCTGCATGCAATTTTGTACTAAACGCAATACCTTTGAATTCGGCATGTAAATCAGGTTTACCTAATTTTTTTACAAATATTTTTCTGAATGCCGATTATATATATGCTGATACGTGCCTGAATGCTCCAACACAATTCACACTTCAATATGCTGCAGGGCCGGATTCTGTTCACTGGAATTTTGATGATCCTGGTTCCGG
>JBDTVD010000055.1:0-14538 GCA_040007375.1 Bacteroidota bacterium
ATAATGTCATTGGCCCACAAGTTAAATTGTGTCAGTTTTTGCAGCATCGGAATTACAGGTTGCGAGTTAAAAAAAACTCTTATTTAAAAATTAAAGATACCGGTTCAATAAATTTAATTCAAAAGCTTTCTGAAGATATTTTTCACTCATACATTTTTGTAATGCCTGCGCATGTCGTTGATGATGCATATCAGTGCCCACCATATCAATCATGCTGTTGTCTATCAGTTTTTCTGCAGTTCGTTTTGCATCCGGACCATAATAACCACTCAGTGAATTCAGATTCAGTTGAAGAGCAACACCCATATCACGTATGCCTCTGTATTCATCAAAACTGTTATACCAGTAAGGATATCTTTCAGGATGTGCGAGTACAGGATGATAACCAAGTATAATTGCACGGAATAAAATTTCTTTGATGCTGTCAGGAGGATTCATGTAAGAGATTTCCACCAGCAGATAATTGTCACCGAAAGTGAGCAGACGTTCTTCTTCCAGTTTATGCATGAAGCCATCATCTATATAATATTCAGCAGCAGCATCAAGTGTAACAGGAATGTTTTCTGCTTTAATTGCTGCACGAACTGTTTCCAGTCCTTCAAGGATGATCTCCGGAGTATTTTTGAAATAATCACTCATGATATGCGGAGTGGTAATCAGTTTTGAATATCCTGCTGCATGTAAATGACGGATCAGGCTGATACTATCTTCAATAGTTTTTGCACCATCATCAATTCCGGGAATAAGATGCGAGTGCATGTCGGCATTTATAGAAGAAAAATCAACAATATCAGGAACCTTGTCTTTACCTGAAGAAAATATATTGAATATTGATTTCATCATTTTGAAAATGAATTTGCAAACCATTTAACAGTATGCTGTAATCCTTCTTTAATCTGGTAATGTGGCTCATAGCCGAGTAATTTTTTTGCCATAGAAATATCAGCTAATGAATTTCTGATATCACCTTTCCGCTCTGGTACATATTGTGGATTCTTATGATTGCCGCAGATATTTCCTATCTCATTAAACAATTCATTAACAGTAACGCTTTCACCAACGGCAACATTGTACACGGTGTTTAACGCTTCACTATTTGAAGTAAACAGCGCACGCACATTTGCCTGAACTGCATTTTCTACAAAAGTAAAATCGCGTGTCTGACTGCCATCACCATATATAACAGCATCTTTATCAAACAACATAGAATTCATAAATAAAGGAATCGCTGCAGCATATGGACCGTTTGGATCCTGTCGTGGGCCGAATACATTGAAGTAACGCAGACCAACTATTTCCATTCCGTACTGCATAGAAAAAACAGCAGCATACAATTCATTGGTAAGTTTTGAAACAGCGTAGGGTGAGAGCGGATTACCAAGAGCTTTCTCCACTTTAGGTGAAGCAGTACTGTCACCATAAACAGAAGAAGAGCTGGCATATATAAAGCGTTTGATTCCTGAATCGCGCGCTGCTAAAAGCATGTTCAGAAAACCTGTTGTATTGGCAGCACTTGTTGCAAGAGGATTTTTTATAGAACGCGGAACAGAACCTAATGCTGCCTGGTGAGAAACGAGATCCATACCCATACAGGCTTTTTCACAGGTTTCCAGATCAGTAATATCACCTTCAATAAATTCATATGCACTATTGGAAAGAAACGGATCAATATTTCTGCGGAAGCCGTTACTCAGGTTATCCAGCACACGCACTTTTTTCGCTCCGTTTAACAACAGGTATTCCACGAGATTTGAACCGATGAACCCTGCACCACCGGAAATTAATATCGAACGCTCCCTGATTTCAGGTGTGTGGTATTGGTATTTAAAAATGGGGTGGTTCATAGGTGATGTCAATCTTTATTCTTTATATATATTATCGCAGTTGATATTGTCTTTCGTAGTAATTCTGATAATCACCGGAAGTAACCTGACGGATCCATTCTTCATTGGAGAGATACCAGTCCACTGTTTTTTCCAGTCCTTCTTCAAACTGAAGTGATGGTTTCCAGCCGAGCTCACGTTGTAATTTAGAGGAGTCAATTGCATATCGAAGATCATGTCCTGCACGATCCTTAACGAAGGTAATGAGTTTTGCAGAAGCACCGGCAGCACGGTTTAATTTTCTGTCCATAATAGAACAAAGTAAATTGATCAGATCAATATTCTTCCATTCATTATGTCCGCCGATGTTATAAGTGTCACCGTTTTTTCCGTAATGAAATATCACATCAATAGCAACAGCATGATCTTCCACAAAAAGCCAGTCACGTATATTCTCTCCTTTTCCGTAAACAGGAATTGATTTATTATTGATGATATTATATATAGACAACGGAATCAGTTTTTCAGGGAAATGAAAACTGCCGTAATTGTTAGAGCAGTTGGAAACCACAATCGGTAATCCATAAGTATGATGGTATGCTCTCACCAGATGATCGGAACTTGCTTTGCTTGCTGAATACGGACTTCTCGGATCGTAAGCAGTTTCTTCAGTAAAGAATCCTGTACTACCTAATGAACCATATACTTCATCCGTACTAACATGATAAAATCTTTTACCATCAAAATTATTATTCCAGGCTGTTCGTGCAGCATTCAATAGAGTTACGGTTCCAACAATGTTAGTGGTGATAAATTCCATTGGATTGGAAATACTTCTGTCAACATGCGATTCAGCAGCAAGATGTATTACACCATCAATTTTATATTTTTCAAAAACGTGAGACAACAGATCAGCATCACAGATATCACCTTTCACAAATGTGTAATTTTTAAAATGTTCCACATCTTTCAGGTTGGCAAGATTACCTGCGTAAGTAAGTTTATCAAGATTAATAACATTGTAATCAGGATAGTTCTTTAAAAACCTTCTTACCACATGCGAACCGATAAATCCTGCCCCACCTGTAATTAATATGTTTCTTGTCATGAGACTATTTAATTCTGAGACATGGTCTCTATATATAATTTAGAATTTATAATTTAGAATTTATAATTGCAGAAGCGGAACGCTTCTGCAAAGCCTGTTCCCATGCCCATGCAGTTGCAATCATATCATCAATACCACGAACAGCTTTCCATCCTAATTCATTATTAGCATAAGTAGTATCAGCATACACCTGCTCCACATCACCTTCACGACGATCTGTTACTTCATAATTCAACTTAACACCTGATATTTTTTCAAATGCATGAATAATTTCGAAAACAGAAAGTCCTTTTCCTGTTCCGAGATTAAAAAGTTCGTAACGTGATTTTGATTTTCCTGATATCATTCTTTCAATAGCAACAACATGTGCTGCTGCAATATCCATCACATGTATATAATCTCTGATGCAACTTCCATCAGGAGTATTATAATCACTGCCGAATACCATCAGACTTTTTCTTCGTCCAATAGCAGTTTGTGTTACCACAGGAACTAAACTTAAAGGTGCGCCTATTGGATACTCGCCATTTAATGCAGAAGGATGTGCACCGACAGGATTAAAATAGCGGAGTGAAATCACATTCATGTCTACTGCTTTTACAGTATCCTTCAGAATATCTTCTCCGATTTTTTTTGTGTTGGCATAAGGACATTGTGCAGGTTTTGTTTCTGCAAATTCATCAATCGGTAAACGATCCGGTTGTCCGTAAACAGAACAGGAAGAAGAAAAAACAAAATTCTTTATTGCATGATCTCTGCATAACTCCAGCAGATTTACCAGTGAAAATAAATTGTTACGATAATATTCTAATGGCATGCTAACCGATTCACCCACATTTTTAAATGCAGCAAAATGAATGATGGCATCAATAGAATGCACACGTAAAAACTCATTAACGGCAGTTTTATTTACCAGATCAATATTTGCAAAAAAAGGTCGTTTGCCTGAAATTTTTTCTATAGCATCCAGCACTTCTACGTGAGAGTTAGAAAGATTATCTATTATATAGACATCATAACCTTTTTCAATAAGATCAATTACAGTATGTGAACCAATATATCCTGTTCCGCCGGTAACCAGTATTTTTTTTGCGTTCATATTTCAATGTTTAACAATCTGAATTTTTACGGCTACAGGTAAGGTGGTTAATTTAAATCTATTGTTTACAGAAGTAGTTTACAAACTCCAGTATTGAAGATCTTTTATTTTCCCACGAAGTATTCCTTTTAGATCAATAATGATTGCTTTCTCGCTGCACATATTTTTGAAATCTGCTTCTGTGAGTACAGTATATTCTTTATGATTTACTGCAACAACAATTGCATCATAATCATTAGATGGAGTAGTGGTTAATTCATAACCATATTCATGCATCAGTTCTTCACTGGATGCTTTCGGATCAATAACATCCACACTAACACCATACGATTTAAATTCATGCACCACATCTGAAACTTTTGAATTGCGGATATCTTCCACATCTTCTTTAAATGTTGCACCCATGATCAGCACTTTTGCCTGTGCAAGATTTTTACCCAGTGCAATTAATTTTTTCACGGTTTGTTTCGCAACATAAAATCCCATACTGTCATTTACATATCTTCCGGAATTTATTACTTGTGAGTGATAACCTAATTCCTGTGCTTTATAAGTAAGGTAATAGGGATCCACACCAATGCAATGTCCACCTACCAGTCCGGGCATAAATTTCAGGAAGTTCCATTTTGTTCCTGCAGCTTCCAGCACTTCGTAAGTATTAATTCCCATTTTATTGAAGATGATAGAAAGCTCATTCATCAATGCAATGTTTACATCACGTTGTGTGTTCTCAATAATTTTTGCTGCTTCTGCAACTTTAATAGATGATGCTCTGAACACACCTGCTTTTACAACGATCTCATAAGTCTTTGCAATTTCATCTGCTGATTCTGCATCGCAACCGGAAACCACTTTTGTAATACTTGCTATGGTACGTGTTTTATCTCCGGGATTTATCCGTTCAGGAGAATAACCAACTTTAAAATCCTTTATATATTTTAATCCTGTAATCTCTTCCAGAACAGGAATACAATCTTCTTCGGTACAACCTGGATATACTGTTGATTCATACACAACATAATCACCGGGTTTTAATGCTGCTGCAATAGTTTTTGTTGCACCTAACAATGGTTTCAGATCAGGCAGTTTGTGTTCGTCGATAGGAGTAGGAACAGCAACAATAAAAAAGTTAGCTGTACGCAGCACATCAATCGAATCAGTGAAAGTGATGTCAGCTCCTTCAAATGCTGATGCATCAAGTTCTCCGCTTGGATCGATATTGTTCTGCATCATTTCCACGCGTTTTTTATTGATATCAAAACCAACCACGGAAACAGTTTTTGCAAACTCCAGGGCAATGGGTAATCCAACGTAACCCAATCCTATTACGGCAAGTTTTTTTTCTTTCTTTATTAATTCGTTGTACATAGTCAGATACTGTTAAACTTTTTTTCAGGTTTGTTATTTTGTCTTAATGCGTAAATACGTTCAATGATTTCTACCACCTTCAATCCTTCCAGTGCATTTGTAGTCATGGTAGTGCGGCCTTTTAATGTATCAATTACATTTTCGATGATGTAGTGATGATTGGCTGCCGAGCCTTTATAAGCACCGTAATCATTAGCCGGATTTACCGGAGGAAGTACGGGCATTGTATAATCTTTAATATGGCAATACACTACTTCATTCATATATTGTCCGCCAACTTTCACGCTTCCCTGGCTTCCGATAACGGTGATACTGCTTTCTAAATTTGCATCCCAAACTGATGTAGAATAATTGATAGATCCGATTCCGCCATTCATAAAACGGAAGGTTACTAATCCGGAATCTTCAAAAGCTGTTAAGTCATGATGATTGAAATCACTGAAGCGTGCCTGTATATCGGTGATGTCACCAAACATCCAGTACATAATATCTATAAAATGAGAGAACTGTGTGAAGAGTGTTCCACCATCAAGATCAGAGGTGCCCTTCCAGTTTCCCTGTGTATAATAACGGTCATCACGATTCCAGAAACAATTTAACTGAACCATATATATATCACCTAAAAGTTTCTGATCAATTACCTGTTTCAGCCATGCACTTGGTGGTGAATACCTGTTCTGCATCACACCAAAAACATTTCTATGAACCTGTAATGCTTTATATATAACTTTCTCGCAATCTGCTTTTGTAATTGCCATTGGTTTTTCACATACAACGTGCTTGTGATGTTCCAGTGCTTTAATGGAATGTTCCGCATGAAGTCCGTTCGGTGTGCAGATACTTACTACATCAATTTCAATTCCTGAATCCAGCATTTCATTTACTGATGTAAAAAAGGGAACATCTTCCAGGTCTTTCATCTTCAGCGAATCTCTGTTGCGTATGTCACTCATAGCAACCAGTTCTGCTTCTACATTGCGACGGATCATTTCAGCATGTCGTTTGCCGATATGTCCGCTTCCTGCAACGGCAAATTTTATTTTTCTGTCCTGGTAATTCATAGCTTCGGCTTAACGGTTATTTTTTATGTACTCTTCCATTTTCAATCAGATATTCCTCTTTGCTCTCAGGACAAACGGCAACTCCTTCTTTATTGAAAACTAATTTATGTCCGTACTCACTCATCCATCCACTTTGGCGCGCAGGATTTCCCATCACCAGTGCATAGTCAGGAACTTCTTTGGTAACAACAGCACCTGCACCGATAAATGCAAATCTGCCGATGTTATGTCCGCATACAATAGTTGCATTAGCACCGATACTGGCACCTGTACGAACTATTGTTTTCAGATATTGATTTTTGCGATTTACTGCACTGCGTGGATTAATTACGTTGGTAAACACCATGCTTGGTCCCAGAAAAACATCATCTTCACAAATAACTCCAGTATATATAGAAACGTTGTTTTGTACTTTCACATTTTTACCTAAAACAACATCAGGAGAAATAACAACATTTTGTCCGATGTTACATTTTTCACCAATGATGCAGCCAGGCATAATATGTGAAAAGTGCCAGATGCTGGTGCCTTCACCTATTTCGCATCCTTCATCAATTACTGCCGTTGGATGTGCTTTGTAAGTCATACTATATAAAGAATAATTCAGTAGTAAAGAAGTGGATAATGTAAAAAAAATATTGTTCTCTTAATTGTTTCAGGCGAACCGGTGTTCGGTTTTATATAATTCTTCTTTAGGAAGAGTTTTGAAATAATCATAAGTTAATTTCAGTCCTTCTGTTCGGTTCACTTTCGGTTCCCAGCCAAGTAATGTTCGTGCGCGTGTGATGTCCGGCTTTCTTTGTTTCGGATCATCCTGCGGCAAAGGTTTATATATAAGCTTCTGACTTGTTCCGGTAAGTTTGATAATCTCTTCTCCAAATTCACTGATGGTAATTTCTTCCGGATTACCCACGTTAACAGGAAATGCATAATCACTGAACAGCAGTCTATATATTCCTTCAACAAGATCATCTACATAACAGAAGGAACGTGTCTGGCTTCCATCACCAAATACAGTAAGATCTTCACCGCGTATTGCCTGACCTATAAATGCAGGAAGCACACGACCATCATTCAGTCGCATTCTTGGTCCGTACGTATTAAATATTCTTACAATGCGTGTTTCCAATCCATGGTAAGTATGATATGCCATTGTTATTGCTTCCTGAAAACGTTTTGCTTCATCGTAAACACCACGTGGTCCGATAGGATTTACATTTCCCCAATAGTCTTCATTCTGCGGATGTACATTTGGATCTCCATATACTTCACTTGTTGATGCAACCAGTATGCGTGCTTTTTTAACACGTGCAAAACCTAACAGATTATGCGTACCAAGTGATCCGACTTTTAAAGTCTGTATTGGAATTTTAAGATAATCGATAGGACTTGCCGGAGATGCAAAATGCAGGATGTAATCAATGTTACCGGGAACATGTACAAACTTGCTTACATCATGATGATAAAACTCAAACTCTTTCAGTTTCATCAGGTGTTCGATATTTTTCAGGTCACCTGTTATCAGGTTGTCCATTCCAACAACATCAAAACCTTCTTTAATAAAGCGGTCGCATAAATGTGAACCCAGAAAACCGGCGGCTCCTGTAATCAGAACACGTTTGTTAGGCATCAGTAGTTTTTTTTATTTTTATTATTATATCAATAGCGCAGAGTACGGAATACCCTGCGCTATTGACTGTAATTTAATTTTTAAATCAGGATCAGGAGAACGCAGGTACAGAAGACTGAACGATTTCACGTCCGATACTGTTATAGTAAAAACCTAATTCTACCATACGCTGTATGTCATAAAGATTACGACCGTCGAATATCACACGTGCTTTCATCATCTGTTTCATCTTTTCGAAATCCGGTGTACGGAACAACGACCATTCTGTTGCAATCAGTAACGCATCTGCATCCTGTAATGCTTCATATGGATCGGCTGCATAATGCATCACTTCACCCATGCTGCGTTTTACATTTTCTGCTGCTTCCGGATCGAATGCACTTACAATAGCTCCTGCAGCAATAAGATCACGTATTATATATAAAGCCGGAGCTTCACGTATATCATCTGTATCAGGTTTAAATGCAAGTCCCCAAACGGCAAACTTTTTACCCTGAATGTTTCCATCAAAATAATTCATCACCTTTTCTACCAGCACTGTTTTCTGACGTTCATTAACTTCCATCACAGATGTGAGTACTTTGAAGTCGTATTTATAATCTGATGCTGTTCTATATAAAGCCTGCACATCTTTCGGAAAACAGGATCCGCCATAACCAATACCGGCGAAGAGAAATCTTTTTCCAATACGTGAATCAGAACCAATACCGATACGGATAGCATCTACATTAGCACCTACTTTTTCACACAGGTTTGCAATCTCATTCATAAAAGTAATCTTCGTTGCAAGGAATGCATTCGCTGCATATTTTGTTAACTCAGCAGAACGCTCATCCATAAAATATATAGGATTTCCCTGACGTACAAACGGTGCATACAGATCACTCATTATCTTCTTTGCTTTTTCTGAACGCGTACCGATGACAACACGATCCGGTTTCATGAAATCATCTACTGCAAATCCTTCACGTAAAAATTCAGGATTTGAAATAACATCAAAATGAACGCTGCTGTTTTTTGCAATGGCTTCACGCACACGCTCAGCAGTACCAACAGGAACCGTACTTTTATTAATAATAATTTTATAGTCTTTCAATATTTTTCCAAGTTGCGATGCAACACCTAAAACATAACTGAGATCCGCTGATCCATCTTCACCGGGAGGTGTTGGCAGAGCAAGGAAAATAACAGTAGCATCAGCAACAGATTCTTCCAGGTTAGTTGAAAACTGAAGACGACCCTGGCGAATATTTCTTTCAAACAAAACATCAAGATGCGGTTCGTAAATCGGAATAATACCGTTACGCATTTTCTCCACTTTATTTGCGTCAATATCAACACACATTACATGGTTACCCATTTCCGCAAAACAGGTTCCGGTAACTAAACCTACATACCCTGTTCCAACAACTGCTATATTCATATTTTATTCTGTTAATTAGTTTATACCCTTTTTATACTTTGTAGAGAAGTAAATGTTTCAAATAAATTACTGGTTAATGAACTCCAGAACACTGCTTGTTATATATTGAAGATCATCAGCACTCATCTCCGTATGCATTGGTAAGGAGATAACATGATTGCAGAGATTTTCAGTAACAGGGAAATCACCATGTTTATAACGTGGATCCATATATGCTTTCTGCATGTGTAACGGAATCGGGTAATAAATCATGGAAGGAATTCCTTTTGCTGCAAGATGATCTTTTAATGCTGTGCGGCTTACTCCGTTTAACACTAATGTATATTGATGAAAAACATGAGTGGAGTTTGCCTGGCGTACCGGTATTTTTAATTTCGGATTTTTTCCGAATGCCTGGTCATAATAAGAAGCAGCATGCTGACGGGAAGCAGCATATTCATCCAGGTGTCGCAGCTTCACTCTCAAAATTGCAGCCTGAATAGAATCCAGGCGTGAGTTCACACCGATCTCATCGTGATGATATAAAACAGACTGACCATGATTACAGATCATCTTTAAACGTGTTGCCAGTTCATCATCATTGGTAAAGATGGCACCACCATCTCCCATGCAACCTAAATTTTTAGAAGGAAAGAAAGAAGTTGTTCCAACAGTTCCAATTGTTCCTGCTTTATAAGTGATTCCATTTTTCATTGTAAAATCGGCACCAATTGCCTGAGCAGTATCTTCCAGAACATGTAAGTGATGCTCATTCGCAATTTCCATAATTGCCTGCATGTCGGCACACTGTCCGAATAAATGTACGGGTACAATACCTACAGTTTTAGGTGTTATGGCACGCTCCACAGCAGCAGGATCCAGACAGAATGTATCAGGATCAACATCCACCAGAACCGGTTTCAGTTTCAGCAATGCAATTACTTCTGCCGTTGCAACATAGGTGAAACTCGCAGTAATAATTTCATCACCTGGTTTATAGTTCAGTGCCATCATTGCAATCTGCAGGGCATCTGTTCCATTGGCGCAGGGAATTACATTTTTACAATCAAGATATTCCTGCAGTTCAGCAGCAAAAGTTTTCACTTCCGGGCCGTTGATGTAGGCAGATGATAATACAACATCTTTAATTGCCTGGTCAATCTCTCCGCTGATCTTCTGATACTGGCTGATAAGGTCAACCATCTGCAATTTCTTTACTGCTTCCATATTTTAAAGTTTATAGCTGTTGATTTTTATCAAAATTATTTTGTTGAAAAAGGAGTTGCGAAGATAAAACTTATTTGTGCAGTTATTCAGACTGTAAAACGGAAAAAAACCGCAGCTTTAAAATGTTTATTTTCGCCTGGATGAAACCACTTCTGCTGATTGCCGGAATTATGTTGCTAACAGGTAATGCTTACGGGCAGGCCAGTGTAAGGGATTCTGCTATCAGTATGGTGATGGTGGAGCCGGGTTTTGCTTTTCAGTTTCCATATGGAGATATGGCTGACCGCTTTGGTGCCAACAGTAGTGCATCCATGGATGTTTTTTATAAAAGGAAGAATGGATGGATGGTAGGGATACAGGGAACCTTCCTTTTCGGTAGCAAGGTGAAGCAGGAAAATCTCTTTTCCAACCTGATAAATTCTCAGGGACAGGTAATTGCAACCGACGGTAAATATTCTGATATCAGAGCTTTTGAACGGGGTTATACGATTATTTTATCGGCAGGACGACTGTTTAATTTTAAAAAACCAAACCCTAACACCGGCATCGCCGTAACAATGGGCGCAGGTTATATGCAGCACAAAATAAGAATCGAAGATAAATTGAATCTCACACCATCATTGCAGGGCGAATATGTGAAAGGTTATGATCACCTTGCATCGGGACTTTGTCTCCGTCAGTCGGCAAGTTATATATATGTGGGAAACCGGCGACTGGTAAACTTTTTTATTACTGCTGAAGTAATTGAAGGATTTACCAAAGGACGTCGCAGTTTTGATTTTGATCTTGAAATTCCTGATACCGGAAATAGAATTGATATTTTAGCAGGGTTACGTTTGGGCTGGATACTACCGCTTTATAAGGCCGCACCTGAGAAATATTATTATTATTGATGGAAGTAGTATACGGATTTGCACTTGCTGTTTATGGCTGGCTCATCAGAGTTGCTGCTTTATTTCATCCGAAAGCAAAAGAATGGATTGCAGGCCGTCAACATTGGGAGCGGAACATGTCATCCTTATTGAAAGAGCCTGAAAAACGGATTTGGTTTCATTGCTCATCACTGGGCGAATATGAGCAGGGACGACCTGTGCTGGAACGATTGAGAAGTGAATATCCAGATTGTAAAATTGTACTTACTTTTTTTTCACCATCAGGTTTCATTCAGAAAAAAAATGAAACACTTGTTGATTATGTTTTTTATCTGCCACTTGATGGTGCAGTCAACAGCAGGAGATTTATTGAAATTGTAAATCCTTACTTCGCTGTTTTTGTTAAATATGAATTCTGGCATTTTTATATAAAGATTTTAAAAGATAAAAAAATTCCATCATTTGTTATCTCCGCAATTTTTCGTCCGTCGCAGATTTATTTTAAAAATTACGGAAAGTTTTTTTACACTATTCTGCAACGCATCACACACCTGTTTGTTCAGAATCAAACATCACTGGAATTATTATATGATAGTAAACTCACGAATGTAACAGTGAGTGGTGACACCCGTTTCGACAGAGTGTATATGAACAGCATGAACAGTAAAAACCTGGAAAGAATTGCTGCATTTAAAAATGGAAAGCCTTTATTTATTGCAGGAAGTACTTGGCCTTCCGATGAAAAAATACTATCGTTATTTATTGGTGATTATAAAGACAAGCTGAAGTTTATTATCGTTCCGCATGAAATAACATCAGGAGCCATACAACGTTTGCGCCGGCAGTTACCGGTGAAAGCGTTATTGTATTCTGAACTTTCCACTCAATCATCAGAAGGTATAAATATTTTAATCATTGATAATATCGGTATGTTATCGTCGCTTTACAGTTATGCTGATTATGCATACATCGGTGGTGGTTTTGGATCAGGCATTCATAATTCACTGGAAGCAGCTGTTTATGGATTACCGGTTTTTTTCGGCACTAACTATAAAAAGTTTGCAGAAGCTGTTCAGATGATTCAGATGGGAACAGCATTTTCATTCACCGATTACAACAATTTCCTTCAGCAGTTTGAAACGGTATTTACCAACCCATCAAGGCTGGAAGAAATACATAAGAAGAACATGCGTTTTATTGATTCCTCCAGAGGAGCAACAGATGTGATTCTTAATTATCTGAAGATGAATTATCCGGGCTGTAAGCAATAACGGCTCCCTGAAGTTTATTAATATTGCAGCCGCTGTTGTAAATCAGCATATCCATATCAATATCAATTCTCTGAAAAATAAAATAAGATGAAAATCTGTAATACAATACTTGATGCAATTGGAAATACTCCATTGGTTAAACTGAATAAAGTAACTGCCGGTATTCCTGCACTGGTTCTGGCAAAAGTGGAAACATTTAATCCCGGAAATTCCATTAAAGACCGCATGGCTTTGAAAATGATTGAAGATGCGGAAAAATCAGGTAAGTTAAAACCGGGCGGAACCATCATCGAAGGGACTTCCGGAAACACAGGAATGGGTTTGGCCATTGCTGCAATTGTTAAAGGATACAAATGTATTTTCACAACAACGGATAAACAATCGAAAGAAAAAGTGGATGCATTAAAAGCATTTGGTGCAGAAGTAATTGTTTGTCCTACCAATGTAGAGCCGGAAGATCCGCGTTCTTATTATTCTGTGTCTGCACGACTGGCCCGCGAAACACCGAATTCTTTTTATCCGAACCAATATGATAATCTTTCCAACCGCACTGCACATTACGAACAAACCGGTCCTGAAATATGGGATCAGACAGATGGAAAAATAACACATCTTGTTGTTGGTGCAGGAACAGGAGGAACCATAACAGGAACAGGTATGTTTCTCAAAGAAAAAAATCCGGATATTAAAGTATGGGCAATTGATACGTATGGTTCAGCTTTAAAAAAATATCATGAAACAGGTGAGCTGGATAAAAATGAAATATATCCATATGTAACAGAAGGAATAGGAGAAGATTTTATTCCGCAGAATTACGATTTTAAAGTGATTGATCATTTTGAAAAAGTAACTGATAAGGATGCAGCTGTAATGACACGTGAAATTGCACGTAAGGAAGGAATCTGGGTGGGATATTCAGCAGGTTCTGCAATTGCAGGTTTGATACAGATGAAAGATAAATTGAAGAAAGATGATGTTGTTGTAGTAATTTTTCATGATCATGGTACACGTTATCTCGGAAAGATTTTTAATGATCAGTGGATGATGGAAAAAGGATATACAGATATTAAAGGATTAACTGCAAAAGATCTGGTATCAACAGGAAGAAATGGTGAGTTGGTTACGATTGATGTTACAGCAACTGTTGCAGATGCATTAAAGAAAATCACTGACTTGAATTATACAACACTTCCTGTAACACGTGATGGAAGAATTGTAGGTGCTGTTTCTGAAAATCATATATATGATGAAGTTATCCGTAATCCTGAAGTGAAAAAACAGACAGTAGAAAGTATCATGTCAACAGCATTACCTTTTGTAGATGCAACAACATCCATTGATGTGCTTTCGAATATGGTGAGTAATGATGAAGGTGCTGTTTTGGTGAAGGATTTTCAACATGATAAAACATACATTATTACCAAGTATGATATTGTGCAGACACTGGCGAAATAAATTTGAAGATTTGAAGATTTGAAAATTTGAAGATAATTTTACGTCATTGCGAGGAGGAGGAACGACGACGTGGCAATCCCCTGAATAGAACCTCAATCATCATGCATATCAGAGTTTAGTCTTGATACTTGTGTCTTGATACTTGATACTAAATACCCGATACCCGATACCCGATACTAAAATGTTTCCTCAGCGCATCATCAGTATTGTTCCTTCACAAAC
>JBDTVD010000056.1:0-14504 GCA_040007375.1 Bacteroidota bacterium
AAAGGTCGTGGTATGGCATTCAGCGAAGTGCGTGAATATATTCCCGGAGATGATATCAGAAGTATTGACTGGAATGTTACAGCACGATTGAATCATCCATATATAAAAGTGTTTGAAGAAGAGAGAGAGCTGACTGTAATGTTGCTTGTGGATGTAAGTGCTTCAGGGCAGTTTGGTACAAGAATTCAGAGCAAGCATGAGTTGATTACAGAGCTGTGTGCAGTGCTTTCCTTTTCTGCAATTACCAATAATGATAAAGCCGGTGTAATTTTCTTCAGCGACAGAATTGAAAAATTTATCCCTCCTAAAAAAGGAAAATCACATATCCTTCGCATCATCCGCGAATTAATTAATATGGAACCTAAAGGAACAGGAACTGACCTTGCCGGTGCTTTACGTTACTTTAATAATGTGATTAAGAAAAAATGTATTGCTTTTTTAATCAGTGATTTTATTACCACCGGATATGATGATGCTTTAAAGATTGCATCCCGTAAACATGATCTTGCTGCATTGCGGATTTATGATCAGCGTGAAGCAGAAATGCCTGACCTCGGACTGGTTCGTTTTATAGATGCAGAAACCGGAAAAGTAAGTATGATGGATTCTTCAAATGCTTCTTTACGGAGAGATTATAATCTCTGGTGGAAACAGAATGAACGCATGACACTGGAACGTTTAAAAAGAAGTGGTGTTGATTTTACTACGCTTCATACAGGACAATCATACGTTCAGCCTTTACTGAATTTGTTTAAGAAAAGAGAAAAGAGATTCTGATTTATGAATGTTATTATTTGTTATATATATAGGCTTGTGAATACTTTATTGAAAGGAAGTAAGTATGGTTTCATCGTTTTTCTGTTTCTTTTTCATGCTGATGTATATGCGCAGTATAGTGCAAAAGCAAGTCTGGATACCAGCATAATTCTTATCGGTAAACAAGTAACACTGAACCTGGAACTGAAGAAGCCGTTAAGCGGTTCTGTACAATGGCCTGTAATTCCTGATTCATTAGGCAGTGTAGAAGTAGTAAGTAAAGGTTCAATTGATACTTTATCATCTGATGCAGGCAGCGTAACACTTCACCAGGCTATTCGCGTTACAGCATTCGACTCCGGTTTTTTTGTAATACCACCTGTACATTTTTATTCAGGCAATCAAACTGACACTACCATTCTTGCTTCTTCTAATCCTGTATTATTAACAGTGCAGATCATGCCTGTTGATACTACAAAGGCTATTAAAGATATCAGAGACGTAAGAGAAGTTCCTTTCGACTGGCATGACTATCTGTATTATATCATTGGAGCTATCATCCTCATACATTTAATTCTCCTTGGTATTTATATATATCTGCGTGTTGTAAAAAGAAAGAAGTTTCCTTCCTTGTTTAATAAAGTTCCTGTAATACCTCCGCATGAAACAGCACTTGCAGCATTGAAGGAATTAGATGCTGGTAAACACTGGCAGAATGGTCAGTATAAATATTATCATGCAGCAATTAGTGACATCATCAGAACTTATATTGAAGCAAGATGGAAAGTTCCTGCAATGGAGCAGACAACCGATGAAATACTTAACAGTACACTTATACATATGATTGACGAACCGGTAAAACAAAACCTGGTTTACATTCTGCGTATAGCTGACCTTGCAAAGTTTGCAAAGCTGCAGCCACTCGCTCATGAAAATGAACAGAGCATGCGTAATGCAACAGAATTTATAACAGCAACAATACCCATTGAAGTAACCGTAAATAAGGAGGCAGAAGCATGATAGGGTATTTCAACGATATTGTTTTTAAGAATCCGGAATTTTTCTGGCTGTTGATTTTGTTGCCTCTTATGATTTATTATTTTCTCTCCGTAAAAAGAAAAACACGTCCCAGGATTTTAATCAGTTCAACAGAAGCATTTCAGAAATATAAACCAACATTACGTCAGCGTTTAATCAGCCTGCCAATAATTTTACGTTGTATTGCAGTAGGATTAATGGTTGTTGCACTGGCTCGTCCGCAGTCAAGCAGTAAAGCTTCCAATGTTACTACAGATGGAATTTCTATTGTTGTAGCCCTGGATATTTCTGAAAGTATGCTTGCAGAAGATTTTCGTCCTAACCGTATTGAAGCAGCTAAGAAAGTAGCATCAGAATTTGTTGAAGGAAGACCGAATGATTTAATTGGACTTGTAATTTTTGGTGGCGAAAGTTTCACGCAATGTCCTTTAACAAGTGATCATGCTGTTATTTCCAACCTGATGAAAGATATTAAAACAGGATTACTTGCACAGGGAACTGCAATCGGTGAAGGTCTTGCAACTGCTGTAGCACGCGTCAAAGATTCCAAAACAAAAAATAAAGTGATCATCCTGATTACCGATGGTGTAAATAATTCCGGTTCTGTTCCGCCTTTAACTGCCGGAGAAATTGCGCGTACTTTCGGTATTCGTGTTTATACAATTGGCGTAGGTACAAAAGGCACTGCACCGTATCCTGTTCAAACTCCTTTTGGTAGACAATATCAAAATGTAGAAGTGCAGATTGATGAACAACTTCTTACGCAGATAGCGCAGGCAACAGATGGAAAATATTTCCGTGCAACGAATAATAAAAAACTGGAATCTATCTTTGGTGAAATTGATAAGATGGAAAAGACTAAGATTGAAGTTACGGAGTTTAAAAGATATACAGAAGAATATCTGCCCTGGTTGCTTGCTGCATTTATTCTTTTTGCATTAGAGTTATTATTAAGATATACCTGGTTACGTACATTACCCTGATTATATATAAATTTTGATGAACCTGTTTCGTTTTGCTCATCCTGTTATGATTTACCTGTATATTCTTATACCGGTTTTCGTTATTTTATATATAATAATGAAAAGATGGAAGAAGAAAGCATTAAATCGTTTTGGTGATGCCAGTGTAATTCACCGTTTGTTTCCTGATGTTTCTGTAAGTCGTCCGGGAATTAAATTTATTTTGTTAATGATGGCATTGTTTCTTTTTATTGCAGCACTTTGCGGTCCGTTAATCGGTTCAAAGCTGGAAGAAGTGAAAAGGAAAGGTGTGGATATTATTATTGCACTTGATGTTTCCAATAGTATGAAGGCAGAAGATATTCGTCCGAGCCGACTGGAAAGAAGTAAGCAGGCCATCAGCAGACTTATTGATAAACTTCAGGGAGATCGTGTTGGTTTGGTTGTTTTTGCAGGTGATGCATATATGCAGTTACCATTAACAACTGACTATGGAGCAGCGAAATTATTTCTGTCAACAGTAGAGCCTGATATTGTTCCTCGCCAGGGAACTGCAATAGGAGCTGCAATAGAAATGGCTGCAACATCTTTTACCGATAGCTCAAGAAAACATAGTGCAATCATTGTTATTACAGATGGTGAAAATCATGAGGATAATGCAGTGGAAGCCGCAAAGGATGCATGGGATCAGGGAGTGCGTACATACACTATTGGTATGGGATCTCCGGAAGGTGCACCGATACCCATGTTTAATAATGGAATGAGAATAGGATTCCGCCAGGATAATGATGGTAAAACAGTTATTACAAAACTGGATCCTGTAGCTTTACAGGAAATTGCTGAAGCAGGACATGGAAGATTTGTTCGTGCATCAAACAGTGATGATGGTTTGCAGGTAGTATTGAGAGATCTTGATACACTGGAGAAAAAAGAATTTCAATCGAAAATGTTTACAGATTACGAAAACCAGTACCAGTATTTTGCTGCTGCTGCATTGCTGCTGTTATTGATCGAATATCTTCTGGGAGAAAGAAAGAGTAAATGGTATCAGAAAATGAATTTGTTCGGAGTACATAAGAATACTAATTAAGGATGTCAGTACGTTATTGTAATTATATATATCTATCAGAAGTAAAATATCCATCTGGTGAAACAGTTAAATAAAATGAAGATGATAAACCGGAGATGTAAAATTGGTTCAGTGATCTTAATGCTGATGTGTTGCAGCAGTTACTTTCTGTATGCACAAACAGATAAAAGTCTTATTAAAGAAGGAAACACCGATTACAAAAAGAAAAATTATCCGGAAGCAGAAACCAAATATCGTAAGTCGTTACAGACCAATCCTCAGTCAGCAACTGCATCTTATACCCTGGGAAATGCTTTATATAAACAGGGAAAAGAAGCTGAGGCAGAACAATATTATTCAGGTAGTGCTGCTATGGATAAAGACAAAGAAGCGCAGGCAGATGCTTATTACAATCTGGGTAATGCAAAACTGAAAGCACAGAAATACCAGGAAAGTGTAGATGCATACAAGCAGGCTTTAAAACTGAATGATAAGAATGAAGATGCACGATATAATCTTGCTTATGCATTGAGTAAACTCCGTCAGCAACAACAACAACAGCAGCAACAAAAGGATAATAAAGATCAGAAAAAGGATAACCAGCAACAGAAAAAAGATCAGCAACAGCAGCAACAGGATCAGAAAAAACAGCAGGAACAGGAGCAACAGCAACAACAGGTACAGAAGAAAGAAAAGATTTCGAAAGAAGATGCTGAACGTATGTTACAGGCTTTAAAAAATGATGAAAAGAAACTGCAGAAAAAACTATCGAAGAAGTATGAGGCTACAATGGGAAATGCTGATAAGGACTGGTGAGAGAAATTATAAATTCTAAATTAGAAATTATAAATTTAATAGATAGTTTTTACTAAGCTTTGTCTTCAGACTGAGCTTGCAGTACTTCCGATCTTCAGATTGGAAATTATATATTTTAGTACGATTTGTAGTTGAGGTTTTTGTAACATTGCTTGATTATAATTTAAAACAAATGAGAAAATTATACATATTAAAAACCATTGCGATGTTTATCTTTTTTGTTGCAATGCAAAAGCATTCAGCCGCTCAGTGTTATTATGTTGCCGGTTCCGGCCCGGCGTCTGATAGTTTAAATTATACTTTCTCTGGCGGAACATTTTCCAGCTTTGGTTGCACTCCCGTTAATCCGTCATACTGGATGACAGGTAATGGTGAGTTTGTAACAGTAAATTTTACCAATCCGGAAGACTATCCGACTTTCAGAGTATGGGGAATGAATGATGATGATTCTGCTTCGGTTACAGTTAACGGCAGTAGTTATCCTTTGAATAATTTATCAGCTTCGTATGATGCAAAAGTTGTTTGTGGTTTATCGCCAGGCCCAAATGGAGTTATTTTCTGGAATGGAAAACTGGTGGGAGCAAATACTAATCCTGCAGGAAATTATTCTTACCAGAATGTACAATTACGTGCAACCAACATTTCTACTTTTACTATAACAGGGATAAATGGAGCAGGATGGGGCTTTGTTGGTGTTTCTATCAATTGTCCGTTGCAGACATCAGGAGTAAATGAAATTAATAATGATGATGTATTTTCTGTGTATCCAAATCCTGGTAATGGTGAATTTAAAATTACATGTAACACCTCCATTGCTGAAATAAATGTTTCGGATTTATCAGGAAGAATGGTTTTTAAATCAATCGGTGATAATAATAGATTTCTGAAGTTGAATAATTCAGGTGCTTATTTTCTCACAGTAATATCAGGAGAAAAAGTGATGACAAAGAAATTGATTGTAAACTAAAAATTTGCAGGATAATTATCCTCGTTTTCTCTGCTATCTCTCTTTTCCAGTGATCTATCTGTGAATTATTTTTTTTCTAAAGATGCAGGAAGTGTAGTTAGTGAAGGCAATTCCCAACAAGTTATCTTTTATTCTGATTTTACTGATGACATTATTTATATTAAAGTACATTAAACCGGATAATTAAAGCCATCTTTACTGAGAGAAAATATTATATATCATCAGAAATAGGATGTTTTCTTTAATCCGCCTCACCTAAAGGGTCAGGCGGATTTTTTTTGCAGTTTCTAAAATTAATGATTACTTAAATAAATAAAAAATGAAAAAAGAATTACTGATTATTTTAATGACATTATGTTTTGAGGTAGCTAATGTGCAGGCGCAATCTGATCATCACTTTGCATTGTATGACTATTCATTGGATTCAAACTTAAAACAGATAAATTTATCTGCACTTACTGCTGATGGTGGAATGATAGTATTAACTGGTAACGAGTACCGTGGTACTATTTCTCCAGGGGATTATGGATTTTCATTGATCCGTTATGATGCCAGTGGTAATAAACTGTGGAATAATTTTATTTACGGAGAGACCAGTTTCCAGGTTAATTATAAACGCATTGTTGAGTTACCGGATCTGGGATTTGCAATTGTAGGAAATACCGCTATTTTGGGTGGTGGATTTGTTTTGAAAACTAATTCTTCCGGTGATTTCGTATTCATGAAAAATTTTGGATATGAAATTTTTGATTGTATTGTTGATCCTTCTGACAATGGTTTTCTTATCACTGAAAATTTAGGCAATACTATTTCCAGAATTGTAAAAACAGATGCAGCAGGAACAACATTATGGAGTGATGCAAGAAACTTTCTTCCGGATCCTGATCATTACTATACAGCACGACGTTTGAATAATGGTAATTACCTCGCAGTGGGAGTTGCTTATAACAATCCATCTCTTGTTACAGGATCAGGTTTAATTACCTGTTATAGTTCTACAGGTGCTATAGTTTGGACACAAGGTTACGTTGGTCCGGAACTGGTAACATCATTCAAAAATTTCACTGAACTTGCAGATGGTACTATTCTTCTTGCAGGAATCGGTTCAACGACTAATGTAAGTGGATCAAGAACCATGATTACAAAAATTGATTCAACAGGTAATGTGTTGTGGTGCAAAAGTAGTGGCATGGGAGTGCCAATTAATAATTTTGGATTTACTTTCGCAGGAAACTATATATATATATCCGGAAATTACGAATACTCCGGATCAACAGTGAGACCTGTTATTCTCAAAATGGACACAGCAGCTCAGGTGTTATTCACGCATGTGTTTCCGGAACTTGTCTGGCCAATTGATTTTGCATATGGTTCGTCCAATGACTTTTCTATTTTAAATGGTAAGATCGGATTTAACAACTATAAAACTTTCTGCATGACAGATACTGCTTTAACGCAGGCTTGTGCATTGTATGATACCACATTTAGCATGGCTAGCGTTACAATGACAACTGTGATCAGTACTCCAACAACGGGAACTGCTGCTTTTGTTCCAACAGATTTGCTGCGGACAAATTCTTCCAATGTGAATTTTACAAAAGTGGATGCCTGCCTGATATTAGGAATCGAAAGTGCGTATGCGGAAAATGTTTTTGATGTGTCGGTATATCCCAACCCTGCAAATGGAAGCTTTAATGTTCATGTATCAAATGCTGAACAATTAAACAGTGTGTGTTTTCAACTGATAAATAGTTTAGGCGAAACGATAAAGCAGTTTAATGTAAGTTCTGAAAATAATAAGGTGGAGCTCAATAATATTCCATCCGGAATTTATTTTTATATATTGAATGATCAACAGAATATACTTAAATCAGGAAAAATTATTTTAGAATAATCAGTATTTACTCAGAAGCCGGAGCGCAATCGGAAGGATTTATTTTCAAATGAAAATATACTTCTGGTAGTGCTCCGGTTTTTTTATTTATCTTTTTAGACTCCTGTGATAGTCTCACTTATTGAAAAAATTGCGGTTAATTCCTGTTATATCTTTAAAAATTCATCGTGCGGAATAAATTACTTTTGCAATTTTACTGACTCAAAACAATAAGATCATGAAAAAAATAATTTTTGCTTTTTCTTTGGCATCAAGCATACTAATGGTTTCGTCCTGTAAGAAGAAAGGTTGTACGGATCCAATTTCAATTAATTATGATAATGATGCTAAGGATGATGATGGTTCCTGTGAGTATGCCGGAACAGGTGGAAGTACCACTATTGTTGCCATGCCTCAGCATCATGGTGTTCCAATTGTAAGTAAAATCAGTTACCCTGATACTGCTTATGTAAAGTTTAATGCAGAAGGTTCACCAGGTATTAACGCATCAGCATATGACCTTATTCTGCCAGGTGAAGAGGGTGAGGACCATGTTCATATTGAAGGTCTGAAACCAGGAAAATATTTCATACTGATGACAGGTTACGACAGTACCATTAATCAAAGAGTAATAGGAGGAATTCCATACACCTTAACACAAACTTCCGGTGAAGTGGATTTACCAATTCCTGTAACTGAAGATTGATTATTCAAACTTTTAAATAGGTTCAGGAGAAAATTGTTATTTCTCCTGAACATTAAAAATAAATCCCACTCCAAATACATTTTCAATACTGATAGCAGGATCGTCTTTCAGGTATTTGCGGATTTTGGTGATAAACACATCTAAACTTCTTCCTAAAAAATAATCATTCTCTCCCCAGAGTTCTTTCAGCATCACTTCGCGTTTTATTATTTTATTGCGATGATGAAACAGATAATTCAGAATGGTACTTTCTTTTTCTGTAATGCGTTTCAGGCTGTTGTTTAAAGATAGAGATTGATTCGTAAAATCGAATATATAGTTACCGATGGAAATTGATGTTACTTTATTATTACGGCTGTTATCAGAAATTCTTCGGATTGCAGCTTTGATTTTCCAGAGTAATTCTTCCTCATCAAATGGTTTTGTGATGTAATCATCCGCACCTGATGTATAACCTTTCAATTTATCTTCTTTCAAAGATTTTGCAGTGATAAATATGACTGGAATTATTTTATTCTTACTTCTGATTTCTTTAGCAAGTGAAAAACCATCCATTTCCGGCATCATAACATCCAGTAAACATAAATCATACTCACTGTTCTGAAATGCTTTCCATGCAAGACTTCCATCCTTAAAAAGATGTACAACAAATCCTTCTGCTGAAAAATAATCAACCAGCAGCACTCCTAAATTAGGATCATCCTCTGCTAGTAAAATCCGGAATCGTTGCTCAGACATTGGGTAATGTAATTGTAAATGTTGTTCCCTTTTCTTTTTCACTTTGATGAGAAATGCTTCCTCCATGTAATGCTATTATGGTTTTTATATATGCTAATCCTAAACCAAATCCTTTTACATTGTGTACATCACCTGTAGGAATGCGGAAGTATTTATCGTATATTTTATTTTGATATTCTTTATCCATACCAATACCTTTATCAGCAACCGTAATAATTAAATTCTCATTGCTGTTAAAAGTTCGAATAGTGATATCAGGACATTCAGCAGAATATTTAATTGCATTATCAACCAGGTTACAAATGGCATTGGTAAGATGTGTTTTATCTCCTGTTATTTCAAATTTTTCAGCAGTAAGTGCTGTTTGTATATTTCCTTTTTTATTATTGATTTGAATGCTGATACTTTTTAAGGAATCTTTAATCAGGGCATGAAAATCAAGTTTAACTTTTTGAACGGGAATCTCACCTCTTTCCAAAGCTGTCATGCTCAGCACCTGTTCCACCTGTAGTCTTAATTTTTCATTTTCTTCAAGTATAATTTCTGAATATTGTTTTATTTTATTTTCCTGATAATTAGTTGAATCTTTTATTATCATCTTTCCTGCTAATGCAATGTTCGTTAACGGAGTTTTAAATTCATGTGTCATGTTATTTAAAAAGTCTGTTGTATGTTCCGATATTCTTTTCTCTTTAATCAATGAAACTACCGTACGCCAGAACATAAATAGTACAATCAATATGAGCAAAACAGATGTTATAAATGTTGTTCCCATTTCCTCCAGAAGGAATTTATTTTTTTCTGGTATGATAAGTTTTAATTCCATTCCATTGTTTTGAGCAACTACTTCTAAACTTTTCTTATAACAGGCTGGTTGGTCCGGATAAAAATTAACGGGAGAAGTTTTTTCATGATTGAGTGGAAATGGATCAGGCAGGAAGGAAACACTTTGAAATAAACCCGGATGTATAATTTCAAAAGAATACTCAATTTTGAAGTTATAAAATTTCATAAAATAAGTAAACAGGGAATCTATTTTGTGAATTTCATTTTTACCAATGAAAGTTTCCATATTCCTGCACATTTCTTTATCTGCACGTAAGGCATCAGTTGTGCGGGCAAGAATAATATTAGCCTTTTCATTAAATAATTCTTCTTTGATTTTTGCTGTCTGAAAAATATACATCACCTGTATAACCAGCACCATTAGTAATGTGATGGAAGAAATTGCAATGAATAAATTGTTACGTTTCAGCTTCATTATGTTTTTCAAATTTAAACAAATTACGAAGCCGTTATTATGCTTTAACAAGTCGATAACAACTCAATAACTCCTGAATAACAGGATTGCTTTTAAGTGGAGCGTAACTTCGTTCTGTATTTAAACAGGAATGAAATTCATAATTTCAATCAAAAATAATTTTTATGAAAAAAACAATCATCTTAACAGCAGCAACACTGATAATTATTGGATTAGTAACTCTTGCTCAAACCGTAAGTTACAATGGTGGATGGGGTTGGAAGGAAAATGTTACCGGATCAGCTTCACAGGAATTGAGATATGAAATTAGAGGAGCTTATTCACGTACTGTTAAAAAGGAAAATTTTCAAAATGCAGGTTACATTCGTGATTTTAGTCCTGGTTATCCTGTAAACTGGATCAGTGATTATATTTCAACTGCAATCTCTGCAACCTGTAATGGGAAAGTAAGAAAAGCAGTGAGTATAAATGATGTATTGAGTGCGGAACAGAGAAGTATTTTAAATTCTGTTGATATCGGTTCTGAAATCACAGTTGATGTGAGTTATAAATATCAAAATCCTGCAACTGGAAATATGGATATGCGTGCAATGCATATTTCAATGATGGTGATTCCTGCGGAAGAAGCGCAATATATTGGAGGATACCGTGAAATGATAAAGTATTTAGAGGAAAATGCCATGAATGAAATTTCGAAAACTGTTTCCGGAGAATTTAAACATGGACTTGTGAAATTTACTGTTAATGAAGAAGGTGGAATTATAAATGCTCAGATTTCACGTTCATCAGGCAATTCGAAAGTTGATAAATTATTATTGAAGGCAATTAATAATATGCCCTCGTGGAAACCTGCGAATGATGCAAAGGGCAATAAAGTAAAACAGGATTTTGAATTCAGTATGGGTAATGATGGTTGCTGATAGTTGGAAGTGAAAAAATGTGAAATGTAAAATGTGAAATGTAAAATGTAAAATGTGAAATGTGAAATGTGAAATGTGAAATGTAAAATGTAAAATGTAAAATGTGAAATGTGAAATGTAAAATGTGAAATATGAAATTCAGAATGCAGAATTGATCAATACGGTCATTACCTGATAAATTAAATTCTTATGAAAAGACTGAGAATTCAATTTAAGTGATTTAGAATTATAAATATAAATTAGAAATCAAATCAAACTCCTTTTTTGCGAACCTTTGCGTTTTATTTCTTTGCGCACATTGCGGTTAACTATTGTAACTTCAATATTACCTAATTTATAATTTATAATTTTAAATTTATAATTTCTGTTTTCAGTTCATAATTTAACATGCATTGACTTAACAGCACCTTGCAGTTTCTCCAGCTTCTGTGTTCGCTCTCCCGGCTTTTTACTATCGGTATTCAGAATCGTAATAATTTCAATTTTTGCAAATTCATATTCACCTAAATATTCTGTCAGCATTTTTATCAGGGCCTGTTCAAATTGCCTGTCTCCTTTTTCCAGGTTGAAATTAATATATAAAGTTATATTTGTTTCTTTCTTTCCTTTTTTGTAGCTGAAATCAATATCGTTGGTGGAAATTACTTTGTCATCGAATTTTAAACTGTCAGGTAAATAGGAGGGAGGATTAAAAGCAATAACATTCTTCTTAATGGATTTTGGTGCTGCTTTTACAATAGCTCTTACCGTTGGAAAATTCTCTTTATCACCATTAGCAGTAAAAAATATTTTAGAAGTTTGTTTTCCATTATTGTAATTCAGCAGGTAACCCATTCCTATTTCAGGAAAATATTTATGAAGCTCCTGGCTGACATCAACAAGCAAATCTTTAGAGCCTGTTAACTTCTGTAAAGTTTCTACATGCAACTGAAAATAATTCCAGAAGGATGTTGCTGAAGTGTCGGTGTTGATTTTGTTATTATCTCTTGAATATCCGCACAGTGACAGGAGAGTGAATAGAAGAACAAATGGTGCTTTCATGTTGATGATATTGTTCGGAGTTAAAAAAATGCAGAATTCAGAATTCAGAATGCAGAATTGATCAGTACGATTATAGCCGATCAATAAGATTCTTATGAATGAAACTAAATTTTCAATATTACCCGATTTATAATTTATAATTTTGAATTTATAATTTCTATTATCACTCTTTAATAATTATTTTCACTTCAACACTCTTCCCAGATTTCATCTTCAAAAAATAAATACCACTTGCCCAATCTGCAGTTTGCAAAATAGTTTTCTCTATGAAGCTGCCTGTGTAAATAATCTGTCCGGTTAATGTCAGTATTTCAAATTCCAACTGTTCTTTAGTTTTTTTATTTTCAATGATGAGCTGATTCATCACCGGATTTGGATATATATTAATGTTTCCTGATTCTATATTGGATATTCCCGAAAGAGTAATGGTTGTACACGCAGATGTATCCGTACACGAACCTTGTGTGAGCAGTACAGCATAACTTCCACTTGTTGTTGCTGTATAACTTTGACCTGTAGCACCGGCAATAACTACAAAATTATTAGTACAATTCAACCACTGGTAAGTTGTACCAACTGCATTAGAAGTAATCATTGCACCCGCAACTGTTACGGATGGATCAAATGGACCGGTAAGTTCAGGAATACCTACGAAGTTGGATGCATTACCACTCATTGCCATGTTGGTTGGAGTGATAGTGCTGATGTTATTACCTCCGTTAAAAGAAGTGATCGCAATGTTGTTTCCGTTTGGAATACCATTACCGAAATGAAAATATTCAACAAGTCCTGGTTCTGTTCCTATAACTTCAGGAACTACTCTCGAACTGATTTCTACAGCTGTAAGTGGATAATTCCACACGCAGAACTCTCCTATCTGTCCATCTACAAATTGCAACTGTGTAGATGCATCATTATGCTCACATCCTAAAACAAGATTTGCAGCAGGTGATGTGGTGTAAGAAACAGGATCAACAGTTCCGTTAAAAGTAAGTGTCTGAAGACTTCCGTTTATATATAATTTTAAACGATCGCTGTTAGTCGCTCCATTGCCGTTAAAAACAATTGCCAGGTGATAGACAGTTGCTTCGCAGGGAATGAAAGAGCAGGTACCCCAATTTCCATTTGAGAGAAATACATAAAATGCATTTGACCAGCGTTGCAACACAATAGTCCTGTTAGCATCGGAAGTGCGCTGACCAATTATAGTATAATCACCGGTACTGTTATCAAAGTGCATTCTTACTTCCACTGTAAACTGAGTTTTACCTGACAGAACAGAGTCCGTTCCTAAATTTAAAAAATCATTGGTGCCATCAAGATCTATCCACGTTTGATCGGATTGAGCAAAGGAGATTGATTTCATAATAATCATCATCCCAAGAAGTAAGTATAATTTTTTCATAGTGATATCTGTTTGGTGAGTAAAACTAAGTAAATGGAAATTACAAATTCTAAATTAGAAATTATAAATTAAGGAGTTGTCATTAAGAAAAATAAAAAGACTTCTGTCCTGAATACAAAACAGTATGATCAGGACTGAAGTCTATATTTATGAAAATGCCAAAATCACAATTATGTCCTGGCGAATGAATGTTATTTAATTATGTGCAGCTGCAGCCATTGCTTCCATGTCTTCAGCAGTAGGTCCATATATAGCTGGATTGCGAACTCCCATTGGACGGTAATAAGTACTCAGCTGACCGCGATGATGAACCATATCAAACATCAGCATCCAGAATGTATTTGTCATTGGAAAGGCATATATGCTACGACCATTAACCTTGAAATCAACAACCTGATCATTCCATGTTTTATCATCAAGTGCATTTATTTTATCAATCATTGCAGTTGCATTCTTTTCAAAATAAGATGCAGCTTCTTCTTTGCTGGAAAACTTTTTTATCTCTGATTTTTCATCAGCAATAAAATTATCCACTGCATTACACATTACTTCTGCATGACCTAATATATGACTGATTAACCCTGCTGCTGACCTGGATTTTGGATCACTTTGATAAATAAGTTTCGACATATCATCAGGCAATCCTTTAATAGCGCTTAATGTGCGTGGCATTTCGGCTTTCCATGTTTGAATAAAAAAATCTTTGTTTGTCATGATATATATTTATTTTACGCCTACTGTTATCGGTTTTCGGCAATCCCGTTTTTTATTATTAAATTAATTATTAGCAAAAGTATATTCTGAAATTATGTTAATGATTATTTAATATGATAAATTTATAATGCAGGTTTTGCTGAAGGCATTTTTGAATTTTTCGTCGGTAATCAAGTATGAAGATATACTTTCAAAAAGTAAATATAAACAAAAAAGGTATTTTGTAATCCCCTCATTC
>JBDTVD010000057.1:0-14381 GCA_040007375.1 Bacteroidota bacterium
CATTTATTCAACTATTTTGCTAAAAGCACATATAATTACAGGTATTAATAATAGTGAGAAAAAAATCTATTTCTGATATTTCCAGTGACGATGTTTTCCTTCAGTAATCCATTCCATCGCTGTTTCCAATCGTTTTATTCTTGTTGCTTCTGATTTTGCTTCAGTAATCCACAATATATATTCTCTTCTCTGTGATGGAGGAAAGCTATCAAAAAAAGTTCTGGCTTTTTTATTTTTCGAGAGCGCTTTCATCAACTCTTCCGGAACATCAGGTTCTTTTACCGCCGCTTTTTTCTTTGCAGGCATTTTTATTCCATCATCATTTAGTTTCATCGCCTCTTTAATATTAGCGATGATGGTTTTATTATCAGGAAGATCTTTTACAGAAGTAATACGACCATAATGTCCCATTGCTTCCTGATTACCGTCTTTTAGTTTTTTTGCATCTTTCATAAATGCTGCTTTCCAGAAACCGATTGCACAATGTTTTTTAAATGCTGCCATGTTACAGAGCATTTCTCCTTTATAGTCAAAGAAAGGCATACTCCATTTCACGGTTTCTTCTACCTCAGGACATGCTTTATGTACAAGAGCACGAAAATGCATCAGAATTTCCTGTGCAAATGGTGCAGCATTAAAAATATAGGTATCAACCCTTTTATCTTTTTTAATCATGGGAGCAATAATTATCTCTAACAAAAATAAAAGAAAATGAATAAGGGAACGGAGATTAAAATATAACAATTAATGTTTTTCACTTATATAAATTACCTGTTTTCAGGGTACTTTTCTGATATAACTTTTACTTATATTTGAAAATAACTTTTCCATTAGATATTCATAACCCTTCCGGAAAATAAAACGAGTATGATTAAAATAACCAGTCTGATTAACATACTTTTTCTGCTTATTTGTTTTTGTAATGATGCCATAGCGCAGCAACCGTTTGAGAAATTTCCTTTTGACACAATAGCATCATATCATTTAAAAATAAAAGACGGATCAGAATTCATTGGAAAGTTTATCAGTCGTGATTCAACAGGAATAACAGTTAAAACTGCAGCGTTACCGAAGATGAATATTCCTTATGCATCTATTGAAAGTGCTGAAGTAATTTCTGCCACCAGTTTTGTAAATGGCCAATATTGGTTTCCCAATCCTAATGCAACGCGATATTTTTTCGGACCATCAGCCATTAATCTGAAAGCAGGAGAAGGATATTATCAGAACACTTATTTATTTTTAAATTCATTTAATGTTGGCTTATCTGATAATGTATCAATTGGTGGTGGGCTTGAAGTATTATCTACTTTCGGGATTAGTGGCGATGGACCACAACCCATTTTCTTTATTACACCTAAAGTAGGCTTTCCTGTTGCGAAAAAAGTGCATGTTGGTGGAGGAATATTATATGCCAGTGTTCCGGATTTTGATACTGATAATCCGGAACGGACAGGATTGGGAATTATGTATGGAATAGGAACTTATGGAACAGAGGATCATAATGTAAGTGCTGGTGCAGGATGGGGTTTTATTGATGGTGAGTTTTCTACACGACCTATTATTACTATCAGTGCTGCAACCCGGTTGTCGCGACGCAGTGCTTTTGTTACCGAAAACTGGATTGTACCAGAAGATGTAGGATACTACGCCGCTGTTTCATACGGCATTCGCTTTTTTGGTGAGAAGATAAGTGTTGATCTTGCATTTATTAATAGCCGTGATATTGTTCAATTTATTCCCATCGGCATTCCTTATGTGGATTTTGTGGTGAAGTTTTAATAGTACTTTTTCAGAAAATAGTTAATACTAAAAGGGAAGTTGTGTTGTTTTGCTATTTAAATCTTTACGCTGTTTACCTTACGATGATATTAATTACATTTCTGTCTACCTGATGTCTACCCGGAAAAATTGCATTGCCATCATGATGGATTTAGCTTTGTCGTGTAAATAAAATCAGTTATTAATTTTACTAAATTCACATCGACATGAAAAAGATCTTTACAATAATCCTCTTTGCAGTATGCTGTTTGAAAGCAAATAATATAAAAGCACAATCAGTTATTAATAATGGATTTGAATATTTAAATAGTGATGGCACACTAAAGAACTGGGGTAATGTTTATCTCACAGCCATGTGGTTTGATACCATCACTGGCCAATTTTATTCCGACTCCATTGTAAATGATGGAGCTTATTATTACGCGCCAACTGCTGATGCCCATTCAGGTACTACTGCACTTGAATTGCGCAATTCATGGAATTACACTATTAATGCAGGGATAGCAGGAGCAGTAGGACTGGATGATGATAGTATTTTCAGTTCATGGGGCGCAGGCGGCACCTTAATACCTACTTATGCAACACCATTCAATCCTTTTTCACCTTTTAACTTTGGGTTTTATTATAAATACTTTCCGGTAAATGGCGACTCTGCTTATGCATCAATTACCTTATGGGACAGCACAGGAAATCAATTGGGCGAAGGTATAGCCATCATAACGACATCCTCTTCTGTTTATACTCTCATAAGTGCGCCAATTAATTATATAATGTCAGGAGATGTTGCTTTCTACAGTTTTTTCATCAGCAACTTTTACACTGCTGATCCTGGTTCCCGTCAACCCGGCTTTGGTACGCGATTGTTAGTTGATAATATCCAGTTTAATTTTGCTTCTACATCTGTAAACGAAGAAAACAACAACAATCAATTTATTAATATATATCCAAACCCTTCGCAGGACTACATCACCATCAATTCCGGAATCATTCAAACAACACCATATAAAATCCGTAACATGTTTGGTCAGTTGGTGATGGAAGGGAAATTAGAAACACCATCAGAAACCATCTCCTTACAAAACCTTGATGCAGGTGTTTATTATATAGAGATGATTGTTGATAACAGAAGAATAAGCAACCGTTTTTTAAGGAGGTGATGAGGTGAATGGGTGATTAAGTTATTAAGTGCATTTTCTTTCTCTGGTTCCGGTGTTTTAGCCGGAATCTGTTTTTAAAACAGCAATGATTGAAAATGCATTTATCTCCAGGTTTAAAAATAAGTTTTTATTTAGGTATAATTGAAGAGACAGGATGCCTACCCTGAATTGATCCATCAATCATGAGGGATTTAGTCTTGATACTTGATACTAGTGTCTTGATACTAACTATCCATTCATTGCTTTTTCACCGGAATAGTTTTATTTTGCCTCATATCCATTTATCTATGAGAAAATTGCTGATTGCAGCCTTGCTGATGCTTGTCTTTTTACAACTGAAAGCGCAGACTGACACCACCTACAAAGGATTAGTGTTTCGTAATCTGACTTATGAAGAGGCATTGAAAGTAGCAGGTAAAGAAAACAAGATGGTATTTCTTCATGGCTATGCAGAATGGTGCCACTACTGCAAGGATATGATGGAGAAAGTGTATCCGGATTCGGAAGTAGGAGCATTCTTCAATACAAACTTTATTAATATCCATATGGATCTTGAGAAAGAAGGTGCAGAATTGAATAAGCGATTGCTGAGTCACACTTTTCCAACACTGGTATTCTTCGATTCAAAAGGTACAGTAATGCATCGTGCAGTAGGAAGGCATATGAAGCAGATACTACTCCAGCTCGGGCAGGAAGCTCTTGATCCCCGCCGGCGATTATACACATGGCAGCAATTGTTTAATGAAGGAAACTGTACTCCTGACACAGCATATATATATTTACGCAAACTGGAAATAGCTAATTTCAACCTGCAGCAGGACGCACTTAAATATCTGAGTAAACAAAAGCCGGAGGAATTGAAATCAGCAGCTAACTGGAAAATCATCAATGATATTTATCGTGATGTAAGTGCCCCATTCATGCTCACGCTCATTCGTCTTAAACCAGACCTTGAAACGTTATATACAAAACCGGCTGTTGACAGAAAATTTACTGATATATATAAACAGGAGTTTGCCATACGTACACGTATGCTTGATACTGCAGGGTATGATAATTTGAAAAAGCAGGTGAAAGAAAGCGGATTAGATCTTGCGGATCAGATTGTAGATTATGCGGACCTGCAAAAAGCAAAAATGAAAAGCGATTATGATCTGTATTTTAAACTGGGTGAAGAGTTTGCAAAAAAGCATGCAGCAAATGATGGTGTATTACTGAATGAAATAGCACAGGGTTTTTATGAGAAAACAAAAGATCCTGTTTTATTAAATAAAGCAGAACAATGGGCCAGGAAAAGTGTGGAGCTGAATGATTGTTATACTTACAATGAAACACTTGCCGGTATTTTAATTTTAGAGGAGAAAAAAGAAGATGCCAGAATAGTAACTAATCATGCTATTGAAGTAGGAATTAAAACAAAAGCAAATTATAAAAAAGCGCAATTGTATTTAGAGAAAATTGAGGAGATGAAGTAGTGAGACATTAGTATCAAGTATCAAGATTTGATTTTTCAATGCTTGATACTTAGCATTCTTTTGATGATTGGTGTTCACGCAGAGTCTCGGTGAGAAAAAAAATGTACTTCCTCACTCCATTTATAATTCAGAATTTATAATTTCCTTTATCTTCTTCTCCAGTTCCGTTACCATCATAAATCCATTCATCCTCCACAGCAGTTCAGCATTTTTAAAAAGCATCAGCACAGGAACACTCCTCATGTGAAAATGGGATTTCAAATCATCACTTTCATCAGCATTCACTTTCAATATATATAAATCAGGGAGCTTCTGCTGCAAATCATCCAGAATAACATCCAGCATTTTGCACGGCTCACACCATTCTGCCCAAAAATCAACGAGTACTAAATCGTGTGCAGCAACAACAGTATCAAAATCTTCTTTCCTCAAAATACAACTTGCATATTCGCTATTGACGATGGTCTATTGTCAATTGTCCATCGTTAACTTCTTCCCCGCGCATCTTCAGCAACAGGAGCAACAGGAGGTTCCATAACAGTTCCGCAGTGTTTGCAAGTGCGCTTCTCCAGTGAAGAATAAAATGCATTCATAATAACGGGCAACTGACCAACAATATCCTTTAGGCCAAAATATTCTTCGTAAAGTTTCTCATTACATTTTTCGCAAAACCACATACAGGCATCCTGTTCATCTTCGTGACGATATCGCTCTATTACCAGTCCGATTGTGTTTGGTCCGCGTTGTGGAGAATGTGGAATGCGTGGAGGTAATAAAAACATTTCTCCTTCCTTAATATGAACATCAACCTGTTTGCCTTCCTGTATCGTTTTCACAACAATATCACCTTCGAGCTGATAAAAAAGTTCTTCTGCATCTTCGTAGTGATAATCCTTGCGTGAATTTGGTCCGCCCACTATCATTACAATAAAATCTTTGTTACCTGTATATACCTGTTTATTTCCAACAGGAGGTTTAAGAAGATGACGATTTTCGTCAATCCATTTTTTCAGATTTAATGATGTTGCAACCATACTTGAAATTATTAATTATGAATTCAAAATTATAAATGCCACTGATTTATTAATATATATAATGATCAACTCTTTTTACCGAACACCTCATTGATTTTCTTTCCCATATCTGAGGCCAGTTCCTCTGCCTTCTGACCGAAATTCCGCGCCGCATCACTGAAATCATCTTTAAGATCATTCATTTTCTTTTTCATGCCATCAGATAAGGTACCTCCGTTAATAATAACATCAAGCTGTTCATGAAATACATGAGGTGTTTTATTTTTCAGATATGCAGCAACAGATTCCACGGCCTTCTGTGCCTGCTCAGGTGTTATGCCAGCTTCAGTACTTACTTTTTCAATCAGCTCTTTCATTATAGTTGGTTTTTGGGAGAGTGTAAAAGTAGCAAAAAGAAAAGTTGCGCGAAAAGCTGATGTTATATACAACCTTTTTATCCTCCGAAAAAAATACCTTTGATGCATGAATATAAATCTCGATGGAAAAACAGCACTCGTATGCGGCAGTACGCAAGGAATAGGAAAGGCTGCAGCAATGGAATTGGCTTCACTGGGAGCTGCTGTTATCCTGGTTGCACGAAACAGAGAAAAACTCAGTGCAGTGATGCAGGAATTACCGGATGTACAACATGCAGCACACTCTTTCCTGGAGGCAGACTTCAGTAATATAACAGAACTTAAAAAAGCACTTCATGCACTGGAAGGAAAAACAATACACATTCTTATAAACAATACTGGAGGACCTCCATCAGGTCCTATTGTAAATGCAAAAGAAGAAGAGTTTTTACAGGCTTTCAACAACCATCTCTTATGTAATCATCTGCTGGCACAAACAGTAATTCCATCTATGAAAAAAGCAGGTTACGGACGTATCATTAATGTGATATCAACATCTGTAAAAATCCCTTTAAAAAATTTAGGAGTGAGCAATACCATAAGAGCTGCTGTTGCAAACTGGAGCAAGACCATGGCTAATGAACTGGCAACATTTAACATCACCGTAAATAATGTTTTGCCCGGAGCAACTCATACGCAACGTTTGCAGTCCATCATGGAAAATAAAGCAACATCTACGCAGGTAAACCTGGATGATGTTCAGAAAGAAATGATGCAGGAAATACCCATGCAACGTTTCGGTAAACCTGAAGAAATTGCCAATGCCATTGCATTTTTAGCATCGCCTGCAGCCTCCTACATAACAGGAATTAACCTGCCTGTTGATGGTGGAAGAACGGGCAGTTTGTAATTCGGTGCATTTTATTATTATGTAATTCTTTAATGGTTGATTTTTTTACATTAGTGTGGATGTTGTCCCGCATTCAAGTGATAACCGTTACTTAACTTTGAATTCCAAAATAAAAGAAAGCTATGAAAAAATTTTATGTAATTATTTTTTTGATAAGTTTTGTTACAGTCAGTAATGCACAGATGAAAAGAGAACCTTCCGGATATAGTTTCGATAAAATGGTGAAAGCTGAAGAACGTGGTCACCGATATATCAATCAAAAATTAACATCAGCAGCCGGCAATGATTATGATGTGAAATACCATCGTAACAACTGGCAGATTGATCCGGCTTTATTATATATATCAGGTTCGGTAACTACATACTTTACTTCAAAAACAGCGAATCTGAATCAGATTACATTTGATTTGAATGATGCTTTAACTGCTGATTCTGTATTTGAAAATGGAACAGCACTTTCTTTTTTACAACCGGCAGGAACCAATTCATTGCAGATAAATCTTTCAAATACACTAACATTAAATCAGCTGGATTCTGTTACTGTTTTCTATCACGGTATACCTGGTAATTCCGGTTTCGGCTCTTTTAACCAGGACACTCATGCCGGAACACCGGTAATATGGAGTTTGTCGGAACCGTTTGGTGCCAGCGACTGGTGGCCATGTAAAAATTCACTTACTGATAAAATAGATTCTGTTGATGTAATTGTTACTACACCACAGGCATACAGAGCCGCCAGCAATGGTTTGTTAATTGAAGAAATACAAAGCGGTGCCAATAAAATTTATCACTGGCAAAGTCATTATCCGGTTTCCTCTTATCTTGTTGCAATTGCTGTTACCAATTATGCCGTGTATTCGGATTATGTTCCGTTAACAAATGATTCTATTGAAGTATTAAATTATGTATACCCTGAAAATCTTGCAACAGCTCAATCACAAACACCGGATATTATTTCTGTAATTCAGTTGTATGACAGCTTAACTGTGCTCTATCCTTTTGCAAATGAAAAATATGGACATGCGCAATTTAACTGGGGTGGAGGAATGGAACATCAAACTATGAGTTTTGTAATTGCATTCGATCATTATCTTATTGCACATGAATGCGCACATCAATGGTTTGGTGATAAAATTACTTGTGGCAGTTGGGAAGACATCTGGTTAAACGAAGGTTTTGCAACATACTTTGAAGGATTAACAGAAGAATTTCTTTTTCCGGCAATATGGTACAACTGGAAATCGGATAAAATAAACAGCATTACATCTCAACCTGATGGTTCTGTTTTATGCGATGACACTACTGATGTGTCGAGAATATTTGATGGAAGATTAACATATAACAAAGGATCTTATCTCCTGCATATGCTTCGTTGGAAAATGGGTGATGCTGATTTCTTCCAGGCATTAAGAAATTATCTGAACGATCCATTGCTTGCCTACAACTATGCAAAAACACCTGATCTGAAAGCACATCTGGAAAGCACAAGCGGACTAAACCTCACAAACTTTTTTGATCAGTGGTATTACAATCAGGGTTATCCTTCTTATCATATTAAATGGTATCAGAGCGGTAATCTTTTGAAAGTGAAAATCAATCAAACGCAATCCGACCCTTCCGTTACATTTTTTGAAATGCCTGTTCCTGTTCGGTTTCAAGGTGCTGGATTAGATACTGTATTGGTGTTTGATAATCATTTCTCAGGAGAATTGTTTACTGCCACGATTGGTGCAGGTGCATCAACGGTAACATTCGATCCTGACCTATGGATATTATCTGCAAACAATTCAGTAACCTTTGATGCTGCGCTGGCTGTGAATGAAAACTCATTAAATGATAAGGTGATGGTTTATCCGAATCCTGCATCTGATCAATTAAACCTGAGATTTAGTGCAAAAGAAATTAACAAAATCAGTATATATATTTTTGACAGTTACGGACGGAAGATTGTGGATTATTCTGATTATAAATCTGATAAAAATCAACAAACAGTTTCTATTAATTCTTCTTCTTTTCCTTCAGGAATTTACCAGTTAATGATAACAACTGATCAAACTATTACTGTAAGTAAAATAGAGATTATTCATTAATACATATAACATAAATAATTAAAAAAGGCAGGAAATTATTTCCTGCCCTTTTTAATTTAAGTAACTTTTTATAGAAATATTTTATATATAAATTGCTAATACACTAAACCAATGTTATATCAAACTGTACCAGGTCGATAAACTGCTGTACGCGATCATCTACCTCTTCTTCACTTAGCTCAATAATTCTTTCCAGCCCGAATTTCTCCACACAGAAAGATGCCATTGCAGAGCCGTAAATCACAGCACGTTTCATGCTCTCAAAAGAAATGTCACCAACACTGCTCAGGTAACCCATAAATCCTCCGGCAAACGTATCGCCTGCACCTGTTGGATCAAACACTTCTTCTAATGGAAGTGCAGGAGCAAAAAATACCTGGTCGCCATGAAACAATAAAGCACCATGCTCGCCTTTTTTAATGATGAGATATTTTGGTCCCATTGATAACACTTTACGTGCAGCTTTCACCAGTGAATATTCACCTGTTAACTGACGGGCTTCTTCATCATTAATTGTAAGCACATCCACCATCTTCAGATTCTTCAACAGATCTTCCATTGCAATCTCCATCCAGAAGTTCATCGTGTCCATCACAATCAGCTTCGGACGTTTACGCAAACGTTGCATCACCAGCATCTGTATAGATGGCATCAAATTACCCAGCATCAGAAATTCACAATCCTGGTATGACTCCGGAATTACAGGATCAAATGTACTCAACACATTCAGCTCCGTCGCCAGAGTATCACGTGTATTCATATCCGTATGATATTTCCCCGACCAGAAAAATGTCTTCTCACCTTTCTTAATCTGCAGTCCTTGCGTATCGATACCACGTTTATTCAACATGGCAATAGTTTCCATCGGGAAGTCTTCACCCACAACAGAAACCAGATTGATTTTATCTTTAAAATAGGAAGCAGATGTTCCAATATAGGTTGCAGCACCACCAATAATCTTATCGGTTTTTCCGAAAGGAGTTTCAATAGCATCAAAGGCAACAGTACCGATTACGAGCAGGCTCATGAGTGTTTTTATTTAAAATGTTTAGAGGATTCCGGAGTTGGATCCGGAGGGCAAAACTAATGAATGAAGTGATTATGTGACTAATTGATTAGGGGATTAAGTGCATTTTTCTCTGGATCCGGCGTGAACTCCGGAATTTTTGTGATTAGCTAATAACGTTGTTTTGGAAAATTTCTGTCTTGCTACTTGCTACTTCTGTCTTGCTACTTATTCTTTCAACAAATACTTTCATGGTTGCAGGCGATTTCCTTTCTTTGGGCGCCTTAAAAAAGGCAGTTCAGCTTGTCGAATTTTGAAATAAAACTCCCCTCATTTGAAGGTCCCTTCGACCTCCTCCTCTTCTTCATTGAAAGGGATGAGCTGGATATACATGACATTCCAATTGCCAACATCACCAACGACTTTATGGTATATATGCACAATATGCAAACCATGAATATCGAGTTGGCCAGTGAATGGATCCTTGTTGCTGCAACCCTTATGCGCATCAAAGCCCGCATGTTACTTCCACGTTACGAAAAAGATGAGCAGGGCAATGAAATCGATCCGCGCCATGATCTGGTTCGTCAGCTCCTCGACTATAAACAATTCAAAGCAGCAGCAGACGATCTGCGTACTTTAGAAGATGAACGTTTTATGCGTTTCACGCGTGGTAATCTGCAGCAGGAATTATTGAAGATGACCGGTGATATGGAAACCGGTTATGGCGGAGAACTCAATCAGCTCACTTTATATAAACTGATTGCCACTTTCGAAAAAGTAATGACGCGTTTTGAAGACAATCAGAACCGCATCATACATACCGTTGTTCAGTTTCCTTATACTGTTGATGGGCAGAAGGATTATTTACGTGCGCGCTTTCACAAAAAGACTCAAATGAGTTTTGTAGAAATGTTTGATGAATGCACTACTAAAATACATGCAGTATTTACCTTTCTTGCTTTATTAGAATTATTACAAAACCGGATGCTCGTAATTTTTATGAGTGAAGGATTTAACAACTTTGTGGTAAGTACTCCGGAGGCCGCTCCCGAACAACAACCACCTGCCGATGCAGAGTGATGCCCGTGACATTTTAAAAAGTTTCTCTACCGGTAAAATTATCTGGCCTGTATTAATTGGTTTAGGAGTAGCAACATGGCTATTGCTGCGCGAATTTGATATTGATGCATACTCGCGTATTCAATGGACTACCTCATCTACCCTCTGGTTATGCATGGCGGGAGTAATGGTATTTGTTCGCGATTTCGCCTACATGGTTCGTATACGGGTGCTTACTGATGGCGAATTAACATGGTATCGTTCCTTCATTGTTATTATGCTTTGGGAATTTGCTTCTTCATTAGCTCCGGGTCTTTTAGGAGGTGGATTTTTTTTCGCCATATTAATATTGAATAAAGAAGGAATTAATATGGGAAGAAGCATCACTGCTATTTTATATTCTTCTTTTCTTGATGGTATCTTCCTTGCTATCATGGCGCCACTCGTTTATTTCACAGTGGGGAAAGATGTTTTATTCTCCGGATTTAATCTCGACTCTGTTTTTGGAAGTGGTATATTTTATTCCTTCTGGTTAATTTACTACATCATCCTTATATATAAACTGGTTGTTGGTTATGCTTTATTTGTAAATCCACAATTTGTAAAACGCGTTTTAATTTCCTTGTTTTCCATTGCACTTTTAAAACGATGGAGAGAACATGTGGAGGAAACAGGAAATCAACTCATCATTGCATCAAAAGGTTTGCAGGGAAAAAACTTTCGCTATTGGTTTTGGTCGTTAGGAGCAACATTCGCCTCCTGGACTGCACGCTATTCCATTGTAAACTTTCTTATCCATGCCTTCCATGGCAACAAACCACTGTACGATTTAGCAGTATATGGCAAGCAGGTGATCATGGGAATATTAATATTGGTAAGTCCTACACCAGGAGGAAGCGGTGTTGCCGAATATATATTTAAAGATTTTTTGGGAGAATACATCCCACATGGATTAGCTGCAACTCTAGGATTGTTGTGGAGGTTGATGAGTTATTATCCATATCTTTTTGTCGGAGCTATTATTTTACCTAAGTGGATACGCAGTCATTTCAAGAAGATGCATCTTTGACGGAGTGATTAAATGATTAGGTGATTAAGTAATTAAGTGTGTTTTTCTTCCTCCCAAGTGTCTGGTTCCGGCGTCAACCTCTTTCAAAAAAACAGTAATGATTGAAGGCACATTCCTCCAGACTCCTGGCTGGAAGATGATCTTTTTTGATTGATGATTTATTCCGGCGAAGACGCCGACTAACAATACAACATATTCTTCTTTCAAGCATTCCTGCGGGGACGCCGGAACGAGTAGTTTGACTTGATACTTATGTCTTGTGTCTTGATACTCTTCTCCGGACTCACCGCTCCCAACTACTAATGGCATATCAATTTAGTAACTCTTTTGGCAAACAACCACATCACAAAATTATTCAAATGCCTCTGGTACTAAATTCAAATCCCATGAAAAAAATTACTTTCAATTCCCTCCACAGAAGCCTCTCTATACTGCTCCTTCTTACGCTCCTGTTCATTGCAAAAGCAAAAGCATTGACACTCCCTATCGGATTCAGTCAGGTACTTGTTGCAAGCGGAATCAGCAACCCAACAGTAATGACATTTTCTCCTGATGGAAGAATCTTTGTCGCTCAACAGAACGGACAATTGCGCATTATAAAAAACGGAGTATTGCTTCCAACACCATTTGTAACATTAAATGTAAATTCAACAGGTGAGCGTGGATTGTTAGGAATTGCTTTTGATCCTGCATTCAATACTAATCATTATATATATTTATATCACACATTATTATCAGCCTCCAATAATAGAATCACGCGTTACACAGCAAATGGTGATCTTGCTATTGCAGGGAGTGATACAGTAATATTAAATCTCGATCCACTCAGTAGTGCAACAAATCATAACGGCGGCACCATGCAATTTGGTCCTGATGGAAAACTATATATAGGTGTTGGTGAAAATGCCAACGGTGTGAACTCACAAAATCTAAATACCAATCTTGGAAAAGTATTGCGCATCAATTCAAATGGTTCTATTCCTTCCGGAAATCCTTTTCCAACGGGAAACACTCAACGTCGCAGTATTTGGTCGTATGGTTTACGCAATCCGTATACAATAACATTTCAAACAGGCACCGGACGATTATTTATTAATGATGTAGGTGCAACAACATGGGAAGAAATTAATGATGTAACTGCAGGAGGATTAAATTTCGGATGGCCAGCTTCAGAGGGAAACAGTAATGATCCGGCACATACTGATCCACTGTATTTTTATGGCCATGGTACCGGAAGCGGATTAGGTTGCGCCATAACAGGAGGGACATTTTTCAATCCTGCAACAACAAATTATCCTGCATCCTACATGGGTAAATATTTTTATATAGACTACTGCGGAAACTGGATTGATGTACTTACATTAAATCCAACAGTAACACGTGCCAATTTTGGGACAGCCATCGCAGGAAGTCCTGTTTCCATTGTTACCGGTCCTGATGGTAATTTATATTTTGCATCAAGGGCGAATGGAGGTGCAGTATATAAAATTATATATACACCAACAACAGGAGGAAATGTAATACTCAATCCAACTGCTGATGCTTATGTGAGAAACGGAACATTTGGAAACGACAATTACGGAACTGCAAAAAGTTTAGGAACAAAAACAAGCAGTGGTACCGGAGCTACTTATCAAACTTATTTACGCTTTGATATTTCATCTATAGGTTCAAATGTAGCTTCAGCAAAACTTCGTTTATATGGTTACCTTAACAATACCAATGTAAGCACAGCAACCGTGCGTGTATATAATGTAACGAATAACACCTGGCAGGAAAGCACAATCACCTTCAACAATAAACCTGCAGCGCAAACAACTGTGCTTGCATCAACCAACGTTAACGGAACAACAAAGCAATATTACGAATGGGATTTAACCCAGCATATCATCAGCTTAAAAAATCAAGGTGCAACTTCAGTTTCATTAATGCTGAGCAACCTCACAGTTACTGCAAGTACAAGAGTGATTTACAATTCGAAAGAGATGACAACGAATAAGCCACAGCTCAGTATTACCACGTCAGGCCCGCGATTTGAAAATAACGACGCAGTAGTAAACGAAGAAATTACTCCTGGATTCACCATCTATCCAAATCCTGCAGTCGACCATTTCAATATAAAGTTTGCAGACGAAACCCCACACAGCAAATTGCAGATAATAGACCTGCAGGGAAAAATCATTCAGCATGTAATCCTCAATGGCAACATCGAAGAAACCATTTCTACAGAAGGAATGAATGATGGAATTTATTTTATATATATTGATGAGAGGAAGAATTTGACAGGAAGAATTGTTGTGAAGAGATAAAGAAGATTAAATAAATAATTTTTTTCTCCTTCATTAAAAAAGTGAATACGAAGAATTAAAACAGGAAAGAATGTATACTAAGGTCCAATAGCAGACCTGAGAATAAAAATCACAAAGGCTCCGGTACTTGTACCGGAGCCTTTTGTTTGAAA